>CAZDWP010000391.1:0-1972 GCA_964508985.1 uncultured Herbinix sp.
AACATTGCACAAAAATAGCAATATTTGAACTTAAGATAGCAATATTTGAGGAGCTTGTTATTAGGTTATTTGTTATAATACATTTGTATTTTTTGAATACAAAAAATAAGAGGAGGGTATAACATGAAACGATTTATTGCTTTACTTCTTGCATGCGTAATGGTAATGGCATTAGCATTAACAGGCTGTAAGAAGGATGAAGACACAAAGAAAGACACTAGCGGAGACGCTAAGACCGAATCCAAGGACGATGATAAGAAGGATGACGTTGAAGAGGTAAAAGGACTTGAGGATGATCCAAGTGTTAAAACACTTAATATTTATGCATTTACAGATGAAGTTCCAAAGATGCTACATAAATATAAAGAATTACATCCTGAATTCCCTTATGAAATCAAAGAAACAATTATTGCTACTACAGATGGCCTTTATCAGCCAGCTCTAGATCAGGCTCTTGCAGGCGGCGGCGCAGATGCACCTGATATTTATGTAGCAGAGGCAGCTTTTGTTCTTAAGTATGCTCAGGGAGATGCTTATGAGTACGCAGCTCCTTACAAGGATCTTGGTATTGATGTAGACAAGATGCTTGCTGAATCCGAGATTGCTCCTTATACAGTTGAAATCGGAACTAACCCCGATGGAGAATTAGTAGCTCTTGGTTATCAGGCAACAGGCGGCGCATTTATTTATCGTCGTTCAATTGCAAAAGATACTTGGGGAACGGATGATCCTGCAACTATTACTGGTAAGGTTGGTCCTGGCTGGGATAAATTCTTTGCAGCAGCTGAGGAATTAAAGGCAAAGGGTTATGCAATCATATCTGGCGATGGAGATTTGTGGCATGCAGTTGAGAACAGCTCCGATCAGGGTTGGGTTGTAGATGGTAAGCTTACAATCGATCCTAAGCGTGAGGAATTCTTAGACCTTTCCATGAAGCTTATGGAGAATGGTTATCACAATGATACTCAGGACTGGACAGATGCTTGGTATGCAGATATGAAGGGTGCTGGTGAGAAACCTGTATTTGGTTTCTTTGGACCTGCTTGGTTAATTAACTATGTTATGGCTGGTAACTCAGGTGGAGAAAAAATCGGTGAAGGAACATACGGCGACTGGGCAGTATGTGAGCCTCCTGTTGGTTTCTTCTGGGGTGGATCATGGGTTCTTGCTAACAAGGATACCAAGATTCCTAATGGCGTAGCTGAAATTATTGAGTGGATTACACTTGATGCTACAGAGAATGGTCTTCAGTATATGTGGGCTAACGGAACATTCTCAGGTCCTACAAAAGATACTGTTGCATCCGGAACAGTTATGAGCAAATCAAATGGTCAAGTTGATTTCTTAAACGGACAAAATATGTTTGAAGCATTCGTACCTGCTGGTGAGTTCGCTAATGGTAAGAACTTAACACAGTATGATGAGACTATCAACAACCATTTCCGTGGACAGGTTCGTGAGTACACAGCCGGTAACAAGACTCGTGAAGCAGCTCTTGCTGATTTCAAACAGCTTGTAGCAGATAACCTTGATGTTATCGTAGACTAATAATCTAGAATTTTTCTATGGGGCGGCGAAGCCTTTCGACCGCCCCATAATTATATGAAAAAGGTTAAGCAATACCGGAGGTGAAGCTAATGCGACGCAAGGGCGTTAATTACGCAAGATATGGATATATATTTTCTATACCGTTTGTAATAACATATCTAGTATTTCAATTATATCCATTACTTTTTACTACTATAATTGGTTTTACCGATTATAAAGGAATAGGAAAAATAGATTTTAAGTTTTTAGAAGATATATTTGGGAATTTTAAGTTGATTTTAAAGAATCCATCCTTCCAAGTTTCATTAAAGAATACTTTTGGAATGTGGATTTTAAACTTTATTCCTCAGATTCTATTAGCTCTTTTATTAACAGCCTGGTTTACCAATAATCGTCGTAAGATTAAGGGCCAGGGATTTTTTAA
>CAZDWP010000392.1:0-1969 GCA_964508985.1 uncultured Herbinix sp.
ATGGTCATTGTAAGCCCCAGTTCTTCCTTGTTAAATACAATTTCATCATTATATTGCGGATTACGTACTCTTGCTATGGTATGACAGTTGCTGGCTTTTCGTGCAATTAAACAGCACAGAAGGTTTAGCTCATCTGAACCTGTCACAGCAATTAAAAGATGTGATTTTTCGATACCTGCTTCAAGCAGAACATGATAGCTTGTACCGCTACCAACTATACCCATAACATCCAAAGAGGTTGTTACGTCATTGATTACATTGGCTCTATTATCAATTATAACTATATCATGGCCTTCCGAGTTTAGCTGTTCGGCTAGGGTTATTCCTACCTTACCGCAACCTACTATAATAATATTCATGTCTTTATTCCTCTCATAGTAATCTATCTTTATCTTATTAATGATTATAACACTTGCTATATGAAATGCGAGTATTTTTTATGATCACAAAGAAATAGATTATGTATTTGTTTTAAAAATAGATTGGGCCTGACCTAATCATATGTTTTCTCATAGGATGAGAAATATATGCTATAGAGACAGACCCATTCTACTATTAACAAGAAATCTACTATTCTCCGCCTGGACCGCTGCGGCCAGGTGAATTATCAGGAACCTCTGCATGGGTGTTTTTTACGGAGTTACTAGTCTGATTTTTGTTGCTGTTCTTTGATGAATTCTTGTTGGTGTTTTTAAAATTATTATTCTTATTCTTTGCCATAATATCTCCTTCCTTAATAAAATAAATAGAGTCATTTACTATTATTTCAGGAAATTGAAATATTATACAATAAAGTAGGGAAAATTAGTCAACCAATGTGAGGCGCCCCATTCTTAGATTACCGATGGCTTTATTGTTTAACTCAAAGTTATGCTTTGGAAGAATATTGTTGACGTATTCCTCGGAAAATGCTTCTTCTTCTTTTGCCTTTATAGCATCAACTACGGTACGGTCAAAGGTTTCAGTAGAGTTATTATTAATCATTCGAATTACATAATAACCATCTTCCTCTTCAGCCACGTCAGTAATTGCACCATTTTCCATTGCCAGCATTTTATTCATTAGAACCTCAGAGAAAGAGGTATCCTTAGCTAGAAAATTACTTGTTCTATATTGGAGCTCTTTTTCGTCCTCGGGGACTAAGGTGGACCAATCCTCTGTATCTAAGGCCTTATCCCTTAGGGCTGTAATCTTATCTAAAGCAGCCTTTTTATCTGCATCATTAAGAGGAGTCTTGGTGTAATCCTCTTCATTTGTCTTAACAGTAGAAATAAAGATGGATTCAATGTCATATTGTCTATAATCATCATAGGGTATACCTGCTTCAATTTCCTCATCATTAATGTCAAATGAGTCTACGACATCCTGTTTATAGCGAGTAGCCAATGTGTTTTTCGTAAAGACACTCTTAAGGTATTCCGCTGTAAAGCCGTTCTTTTCAATGAACTTATCACTTAAGCCCCCATCAATAAGAGCTGAGTCTATATTTTCATCAATCTTATCAATCTCTTCCTGCGTAAGAGTATATCCATTTGCTATTGCTTCGTTATAAAGGATTTCTTCATATACTACATTATTGATTGCTTCAAGCTTTGCATATTCTCGAACTGTCATATCTGAGCCCTCGCTGTAGGGCATGTCCCAATAAGAGCCACCATATAATTGATTGATATAATTGTAGGTCGACTCTGTATTGTAGAATTGATAGGTCAGATCCTCAAGGTAATAATTCTTATCGTCAATGGTTACCAGGGGTCTTTTATATAGTTGATCAAACAGAATGCCAACAATTAATGCCAATCCCAGTATAGTCCCAACGACAATCCATACCTTTGGACTGATGGTAAACTGCTTTTTATCAGCTTTTTTAGAGCCTTTAATAGGTTTTTTAGATTTGTTCACTTTACTACCTCCATAGTATTCTCATGATGATTATTTTAACCATTTCCTGAAAGAAGTCAATAGATGC
>CAZDWP010000393.1:0-1966 GCA_964508985.1 uncultured Herbinix sp.
TTATGTGGATTTATCTTCAGACCAAAAAGGGTGGACAGAGGAAGGACTTACTTCCCGGGCAAGATCCAAAGGCGGTATTTGCACTTGAAGATGACGAGGTGATTGCTGTATATGAATACTGTAATCTTCATGGCTTATGGAAAAAAGAAATAATAAAGTAGAATAAATGACATATAATATAAAAATACATGCGAGTATATTTACTGCATGTATTTTTTATGTCTTCTATGGATTTTAAGGGAGAGGTAAAGTATAATGATTTAGGGAGGGTAACCCCTCCGTTATTAGCAGTGAAAACTTATCTTATGTTTAGGGAGGTGTAATATGAGTGAGAAAAAGGTGTATTATCAGGAGACCTTAAAGTTTTGGAAGGATCTAAAAGAGGATCAGAAAACCTTACTAAATCAAACCATACTAAAGAAGCGTTTTAGTAAAGGTGAGGCTATGCATACTAGTTCTGAAAATTGTTCCGGACTTTTCCTTATTGAAGCCGGCCAGGTTAGAGCTTATATTGTATCTGAAAATGGTAAGGAAATTACTCTTTATCGCTTGTTCGACAGAGATGTATGTATTTTTTCCGCCTCATGCATCATGAAAAATATAAGCTTTGATATATTCTTGGAGACCGAGAAGGAGACCGAGGCTTATCTCATACCTACTTCGATATTTGATAAGATTTCTAAGGAATCTATGGCGGTACAGGTATTTGCAAATGAACTGATGGCTTCCCGCTTTTCTGAAGTTATGTGGGTTATGGAGCAGGTTATGTTTATGACATTGGATAAAAGACTTGCAATATTTTTATTGGAGCAGTCTAATATAGAGGAAAGAGACACTATTGAAATTACCCATGAAAAGATTGCTAATCATCTTGGTTCTGCTAGAGAGGTAGTAACCCGGATGCTTAAATATTTCCAGAATGAAGGCATGGTATCCCTTAGCAGAGGAGCAATTACCATTCTTAACCATAATAAGTTGGAGCGTATTACTACGTACTAGGCTCCGTTGTATGTTACTTAAAAGGTTATATTACGAAGGAGGTAAATACCTCCGTTGTATGTTACTTAAAAGGTTATATTACGAAGGAGGTATTGTAAATGCGTTTGACATTTTTAGGGGCTACTCACGAGGTGACAGGAAGTTGCTTTTATCTTGAGGCATGTGGAAAGAATATTTTAATTGATTGTGGCATGGAGCAGGGCAGAAATTCCTTTGAAAATCAGGAGTTGCCAATATCCGCGGCTTCGGTAGATGCCGTATTACTAACTCATGCTCATATAGATCACTCGGGTAGACTTCCCATGCTATATAGCAGGGGCTTTAGAGGTGAAATTCATGCAACAGGGGCAACAAGTGCTTTATGTGACATAATGCTACGAGACAGCGCTCATATCCAGATGTCAGAGGCTGAATGGAGAAACAGAAAAGGAAAACGTGCTGGTGGCACAGCCTATGTTCCCATATATGATATGGAGGATGCAATGGCGACTATCCGTATGTTTGTACCTCATGAATACAGTGAGAAATTCATGCTTTATGATGGCGTAGAGGTGCGATTTACAGATGTAGGTCACCTGTTAGGATCGGCCAGTATTGAGATATGGATAACTGAGGAGGGAGTCACTAAAAAGATTGTTTTCTCCGGTGATATAGGTAATATTAATCAGCCGCTTATTAATGATCCACAGTATATCAAGGAGGCTGATTATGTAGTAATGGAATCGACCTATGGGGATAGAAATCATGATGTGCCTCCAGATTATGTTGAGGAACTGACAAAGGTTATACAAGAGACTTTTGACAGGGGTGGTAATCTTGTGATACCGTCCTTTGCCATAGGAAGAACTCAGGTACTTCTATATTATATTAGGAAGATAAAAGAGGATAGGCTAATAAAAGGTCATAATAATTTTAAGGTCTATGTAGATAGCCCACTGGCAATTGAGGCCACTCATATCTATGAGAA
>CAZDWP010000394.1:0-1946 GCA_964508985.1 uncultured Herbinix sp.
TTCTATGGCCTTATTCATAATTAAATCCATCATTTCTTTTTCTGTTCTCAAATTAATTCCCCCATTATATTGTTATGTATTATAATTCCCGACACTCTTCTAGATTTCTTCATAACGCATAATTTGATTGATTGTTTTAACGATACTTGCCCAATCATAACAGCGAATTATATCTTTTCTATCAAGCGATAAGTTATATTCTGTTGAGTACAAAATTACCTTGATTCCAACATCAGCCAACTCATTAGCATTTTTTACTGAATCCTCTATAAATACATCAATTCTTTTCTTTTTACAGATATTTGTTTTACTTTTACCTTGAGTAAATATAATTTTATCTACCCTAATTCCGTGTATATTTAGCCACATGATTTATTGAATCAATTATAACTCCATCTATATCAATGCCTATTCTCATTTGATTAATCTCCACTTCTCTTGCTTGAAGGTGGTTACCCCTTTGTACAATATATAGATTATCATAATGCACTAGACAATTTATGTCAAAGAAAATAAATACATCCCATACCATGCATTAGTTGCCGATATCATTGTGAAACAAAAAGCATCCTACCTCTTTATGATAGGATGCCATATGTTTATATACACAAACATGGACAGAAACGCATTTTCGAACTTGTGTTCTGTGTTTAATCATGCTATAATTACCTGAGCAGTTATAATAACTGCTGGCAATCGTGTATAGGGTGGTTGGCCTTCATTCTACATAGAATGGAGGTGATGCATATGAACAATAAGTTTGATTTTAAAGATATAATCCAATTTGGTATGTTCATAATTGCATTACTGACATTTATTTATATAATATGTCATTAAATTAAAAACCTTCCCTGTACTTTGACCGAGTCCGGGAAGGTTTTTTTCTTTTCCATTAGGTCAACCACCTTGTGGCGATTGCCTTTTTATATCTCTATTATAGCAGATTATTAATACATTGCAAGTTTAGTTTTTTAGCCAGCTAACCAGTTACCAAATTCAAGTGCCACTTCACTTGTAAATACCTCGATTAGGTCTGGTGTAAAAAAAGACGAAGGGCCAATATCATTCTCTTCATGCCATTTATAATTATGTGATATAAATTCAGCAATATCTTCTTTTTCATAACCATGGCTGTTCTCAAATAATTCAAGAGGACATGACATCATCTCCTCCCATACCCTTTTACTCCATTCGGTGTGATTATACAACCATACACCTGATAGAGCTATTTCGTGCCTATATGGGTGAAACCAGGTATAGCCTTCATATCCTTTTATAAATCTTTCCCTAGGATTTGTATCCCATTTATAATCTACGAAAAGGTGCAGCAATATTCCTAGGTCAAAATCATCATGTAGATTCATAGTATAAGCCAGCTCTTCTAGCGCTCCTATTCTATCTAATCTATCTCTTAAGTGTAATCTATCTTTTTCTTTCCATTCATTAACTATATCAGGTACAATGTTCCCAACTAAGAAAGTAGTTGATGCGTCTGGGTTAAATTTATACGCTGTTAACAAATGAACCATTGAAGAAGGCATTTACCCTCACCTCTTTTCTACTACAATAAGCGGTATTATTCTAATTCCTTTTGCTTCTTCTTTGAAAAGCTTTTAAATACGCATTCATATGCGTGGTCTATCATATTTAACAATTCCTCATCCGCTAATTTATCTATATAAATAGTGTTCCAATAAGGTTGTTGAACAGGTGGGCAGTGATAACCACGAACCACTATGCCGGGATATATCTGCCTATAAAAATCTCCCGTCATTACATCACATTTTAATGTAACCTTATAGTCATCTTGATTAGGATAAATCTGCGCAAATATTTTCCCACCCAATTTGAAACAAATCGGAATATCTCCAAACGGATAATCAATATATGATTTATTCTTTTTACTACAATAACTTACTAATTCATTTAATTTCATATCCCTCTCG
>CAZDWP010000395.1:0-1945 GCA_964508985.1 uncultured Herbinix sp.
TATTCCTGAAATATCTTTACTGCCAAACTCCCTGTGATATTATATTTTTGAAGGAACATCATAGCATTTCTCATGTCCCTTTTGTCTTCAAATTGACGATAAATCTCAGTAGCCATACGTTCGCTTATTCCCTTAATCTGAGCAAGCATACTTGGCTCTTCTACTATTATGCGAAATGTATTATCTCCAAATTTCTTCACTATTCTTGATGCCAGGGCTTTCCCAATTCCTTTAATAGCACCAGAGCTTAGGTAAAGCTCTATCGAATACGCATCCTCTGGCTCTTTTATTTCGTAGCCTTCCAATAAAAACTGCTCGCCATATACAGGGTGCTGTGTATAGCCTCCAGTAGCATGAATAAACTCACCTTCGTTTATCATAGTAAGATATCCGACACAGGTAAGCTCGTCTTCATTATGTGTGAGGCTAAATATGGTATAGCCATTATCATCATTACGATATACTATTTTTTCAATATAGCCTTCTACTGTCTCGGCCATCCATATACCTCCAATTTAAAAAAAGGTACCAGGCAACAATTCACAAAGGTGCCTGGTAGATATTGTTAATTATATAAACCATTTCTTTTCATGGACTCATACAGCATCTGCGCCAGTCCAAGCCCTTGATTCTCAGTGGCACTCTTTGCATATTCCTGATAAAGCATATCACCGAAATTCTCTAGATATGGATTCTTCTTGTCCTCAGATGGTATAGTCTTTTCCATCCCCTTCATGACTTGCTCCAGTAAATATGTCTCAAAGCTTTTACATACCTCCATCAATTCCTCATCGGTGGTAGGTTTACTTTGTAATTTATCTTCCAGAATACGCTCTCTTGATTTGTCTGCGGCCATAGCCCCATTCATAAAGTACTGTGAATTTGGATCTATATTGATGCTCATTGTAGGCTTCTCCCCTCTCATTAATAACAGTACCAGTCACCAGCTGAAAAGCATTCCCCTGTTGGTGACTGGTACCGACATTTAGAGCTTTTATCTTAAGTTGTTTGCCTGCTGCAACATCTGATCAGCGGCTGTGATTATCTTGGAGTTCATCTCATAAGCTCTTTGTGCAACAATAAGATTAACCATCTCATCTACCGCTTGTACATTTGAGCCCTCTAAGTATCTTTGCCTAATTTTACTTTTCTCTAGACTAAAATCATCTGATTCTAATCTGGGTAAGCCAGAGGCATCTGTCTCCTTTAGCAAGCTGCCAGAAGTCTTCTCAAGCCCACTGGGATTATTGAATTGAACCAAACCAATCTCTATACCGATGGATACCATATTATTATTTTCATCAGGATAGGTTAGCTCTCCATATTCACTAACTGCTAATTTAGTCGGGTTGTATGCTTCGTCAATAACAATGGCTGATCCAGTTGAGTCAAGAAGCGGATTTCCACTAGAATCCGAAATACTTACACCCTCTACACCTACTGCAAGCCCGAATGAACCGTTTCTTGTATAGCCTATGCTTCCATCCTGAGTTCTTACCATAAAGAATCCCTTACCTTCAATGGCAAAATCAAAATCATTTCCCGTTTCAAGTAATGAACCCTGAGTATATTGAGAGGTTATTGCCGAATTTCTTACTCCAAGCCCTACCTGAATGCCTGCAGGCTTAGGGTCTCCGTTATTATCATAGGAATTCTCCTGTATTGTCTGATAGAATAAGGATTTGAACTCCGCTGCTTCTTTCTTATAACCCGTGGTATTAATATTAGCCAGGTTATTGGAAATAGTATCTACATTAGACTGCTGAGCCGTCATACCGGACGCTGCTGTCCATAAGGATCTCATCATATCATTTCCCTCCTAGGTCAGTAAATCTGCATTATCAAACCCTACCAACAGAATTAGCAGCCAAATCAAGAGTCTTATCTATCGACTGAATCACCTTCTGATTTGCTTCATAGGCTCTGGTAACTGAAATCATTTCGA
>CAZDWP010000396.1:0-1935 GCA_964508985.1 uncultured Herbinix sp.
CGTTAGGCACAAGCAAAACAGAACACCTTAATAAAAAACGAACAACATAAAATTAATGGAAGCAGGAAAGAGAACAATTAGAGATATTTTCAATAGAGGAAGAAATTTAGAAATTCCTTTTTTTCAAAGAGCTTATGTTTGGGATACCGAACAATGGCAAAGATTTTTAGAAGATATGCGTATGGTTTCAATAACAAAAAGACCATACTTTTTGGGTTCTGTTATCCTAAAACAACAGGAAACCGCTTCCAATAAGGATTCGATATTAACTGTTATTGACGGACAACAACGACTTACGACATTGAACATTTTTCTAAAAGTGTTGTGTCTTAAAAATAATGCTGATTCTGACTTCACAGAAACTTTTAAGAAGCAAAGAGATAAGTCAATCATTCTGCTTCACAACCACAATGACCAAGATTCATTTAATAAAGTTGTAAATCTTGAAGCAATTCAAGTTTTTAAAGATGTTTCAGAAAACGACCACATTCTCGCAGCTTACAACTTTTTCAATGAAAATATTATAGAAGACGACTTAACAAACTCTTTGGACTTCTTCAATATTTTAGACAATATCTTATTCGTTGGTATTGACCTTGGTTATGAAGAAGATGAACAACAAATTTTCGATACAATAAACTCACTTGGTGTTCGATTGACAACAGCCGAACTGCTAAAAAACTACTTCTTCAAACGTGATGAAATCGAAAATTACGAGAAGTATTGGAAAAAGATATTTGAGAAAGATGATGAAACAAAAATCTATTGGGATAGAGAAATCACAACAGGTCGTTTAAAGAGAACATTCATTGACCTATTTTTCTACTCTTATCTTCAAATCAAAATTCAAGAACCAGAACTAAAAGTAAAAACGGAAGATAAAATCGAGTTTTCAAAAGTTGAAAGCCTTTTTGAATCATATAAGCGTTTCATAAGAGATTACAATTTGGATAAAACTGCAATCCTTGATGAAATCAGAGAATACGCAATCTTATTTAAAGACAATTTCGACTATGATATTGTAAACAATGAACTTACTAATGAAAGCGGAATTGAAAGAATTAATGCAATAATCTTTGGGCTTGACACTTCAACTTTAATTCCATACACGCTTTACATTCTCAAAAATGTAGATGACCAAAATCAACGGAATGAATTGTTTGCGTTTATAGAAAGCTATGTTATGCGAAGAATGGTTGTTAAGGCAACAACAAAAAATTACAACCAACTATTTACAGATAGACTTATATCAAACAAAATCCTATCAAAGGAACAGTTTATTCAATTCCTTGAAACGAGAAATGATAAAGTCAACTATCTGCCAAATGACACGGAATTAAAACAAGGATTTGAAAATTCTGTACTTGTCAATAAGCAAACGGCTGGAATTATTTACCTCATTGAATCTAAAATTAGGAACAGACACAAACAAGCAACCCAGCTTTTAGGGATTAATAAATACAGTTTGGAACATTTAATGCCTAAAAAGTGGGAAAATAAATGGAATAGCGTTTCGACCAAAGAAGCCAAAGACTATCGGAACTTTAAATTAAAGACTTTGGGCAACTTGGCTATTATCACACAATCTTTAAATGCTTCTATTCGAGATGCCAATTGGCCAACAAAGAAAAGAGGAAGTGGAAATAAGGAAGGATTAATTCACTATTCGGGCGGAATAGAAACACTTGCACCATATCTTGAACTAAACGAATGGAACGAAGCTGAAATTGAAAAAAGAGCTGAATTTTTGTTGAATAAAGCAAAGGAAATATGGAAAGCGGAAGAAATCGGAATAGAAAATGCCAGTGCCTAACATTGTATAAGCGTAATGCGGGCTAAAGTACTAAAAACAAACGAATTGTATATTAATAAACATAGTCATAAACCGAAAGTGAAGTGCTTTTAATCCCGCACTACGCTTATACGTTACCGTTA
>CAZDWP010000397.1:0-1935 GCA_964508985.1 uncultured Herbinix sp.
CCCTCATTAAGATTCCAAGTAAATAAAGTCTCCGCCTTTCTCCACCTGATAATCTGCCTATGGTATTCCATTGTAGGTCTGGTGTAAATAAATACCTTTCAAGCATCTGAGAAGCCGTCACGGTGCCTTCTGGAGTATCAATTACTTCAGCAATATCCTTGATATAATCAATCACCCTACTATTCAAATCCATTTCCGCAGTATCCTGAGAGAAATATCCAAGTTTTACGGTTTCTCCAATCACAACTGAGCCATAATCAGCTCTAAGCTCACCGCTGATAATCTTCATCAAAGTCGATTTTCCGCAACCGCTTTTCCCAAGAATTCCAATTCTCTCATCACGAAGAAGTGTATGCTCGAAATGGTTTATCAGCTGTTTACCATCAAATCCAATGGAAACATCTTGAATCTCAATTATCTTTTTACCAAGCCTGCTCGATAAGGATGACAACTCCAGCTTAGCAGTGTCAGAGGGTCCTTTTTGCCTATTGAGGGCCTCGAAGCGAGCGATTCTATCCTTACTTTTTGTGCTACGTGCCCGTGGCCCACGCTGCATCCATTCCAACTCTCTTCGTAATAAGCTTTGCCTCTTGCGCTCGGACCCCAATTCTATTTCCTCACGCTGCGCCTTGAGCTCAAGGTATGCCGAGTAGTTTGCCTGGTAGCTAAACAAGCTGCCACCATCTATTTCAACTATTCTATTTGTTACCCTTTCCAAAAAATATCGATCATGGGTTACCATTATAATAGCACCTTGATATTTAATGAGATAGTCTTCAAGCCACTGTACCATATCTATATCAAGATGGTTGGTAGGTTCATCAAGAATCAACACTTCGCAGGGATGTATTAGAACCTTCGCAATCTCTATGCATTTTACTTGGCCTCCGGATAAATGTCCGACCAGCTTTTCAGTGTCCGTAATACCAAGCTGTGTAAGAATCTTATTTGCCTCAAATTCTTTACTCTCTCTTAGAGTAGGGGCATCGGAAAATATGTGTTCCAAAATGGTTAGATTTTCATCTAATACTGGATTCTGCGATAAATACTGAATTCTGGTGCCCGAATATTTTGTAACTATACCCTCATCCGGCTTCTCAGCCTGTGCTAGAATCCGAAGAAAGGTTGATTTACCGGTCCCATTGACCCCTATTACACCAATTTTGTCTCCCTTGTCAATATATAAAGAGACATTATTAAGCAAAACTTTTTCACTAAAACTTTTTACTATTCTTTCTGCTGAAAGCAACATAAGACTCTAATACCTCACACATATATTTGTAAATCAACCTTGTAGTCCTCTTGACTGTCTGTCCATATCTTCAATAACAATATCATAAATATCTCCAAGTGAAGCACAGTATTCTAGCACTTCCCAAGGTTCGTTTGTATGAAAATGTATCTTAATCAATTCCTCATCGCCTACCGCCAGTAAGCAATCTCCCTTTAGGTTCTTTGTAAAGTAATCAGCTACTACATCTTCATCAAGGTTACTTCCTTCAATCAATAATTGTACATCATATTTGAATTCAAGCATATTTGTTTTCCTTTCAAAATTAGTTTGTTTTTAATCACTAATAAGATAATAAATAATCCATGCACTGTATATTTTAACCTTTTTACACTTATATGTACAGTCTCAATAGATATTGCTTTTTGAGCAAAATCAAAAATTATTACCACATAATTAAAATAAACTATAACAAGAAAGAGTTTCGCTTGCGAAACTCTTGCGCCGAGCGCGGCCAGCTTTGCTGGCAAGATACAAAGCGCGCGAGTGCGCATCCATAGCGGAGCGTTTTTTATATAATAGGACGCAATTTCCTATTATATAAAAAAGTCCTAACACCTTCCCTATGGAAAGTGCTAAGACCTTTGTGACTGCGGATGACAGGAATTGAACCTGCACGGTCTCCCACTAGATCCTAAGTCTAG
>CAZDWP010000398.1:0-1931 GCA_964508985.1 uncultured Herbinix sp.
CTCGACGGCTTCACAGGCTTTACACCCTGTCAGAATGAGATACTTGCAAAGATGATGTCACTGGCAAAGAAGGTTATGGTTACAGTTACAATTGACCCCAGAGAGCCTTTGGGAGTTAAGGAATCTGAATACCGTCTATTTGGATTAAGTAGGAAAACTATAGACAAGCTCCATGAAATAGCAGACACCACTAAGACTAAGATAGAAGAGCCAATATATGTTCAGGATAAAAATGAATGCAGAGTTCCATATCGATTCTATAATTCACCGGCATTGGCACATTTAGAGAAGAATCTATTTCGTTATCCATATGAAATATATGAGAAGGAACAGGATGAAATCAGTATTCATACTGCCAAAAATCCCGAAGCAGAGATTGCCTTTGTTGTTAGAGAAATAGGGAGACTTATCAGAGAGGATGGATATCGATATAAGGATATTGCAGTAGTTACAGGAGATATAGAAAGGTACGGCCGTATAGCAAAGAAATATTTTGATCAGGCGGACATACCATGCTTTATAGACTATAAGAAAGAGATTCTTGCTAATCCATTCGTAGTCTTTCTTCGCTCTGCCATTCAAATTGCAACTGAGGATTACAGCTATGAAGGTGTATTCGGTTATCTAAGGTCTGGACTTAGCGATATACCTCAGGAAGATGTAGACCTTTTAGAGGACTATATACTGGCTATGGGGATTCGAGGATCCAAAAGATATCTGGAGCCATTTAAGAGGACGTTTGGAAGAAAGAAGCCTGTTGATTTAGAGAGGCTTAACATAATAAGGGAGATGCTTATTAGTGAAGTTCACCCCCTGTATGAGATACTTAAATGTAAGGATAATACCGTACTAGACTATACCAAGGCTCTTTATGAACTAGGTATTCGTCTTAAGGTTTGGGGTAAGCTAGAGAAGCTTAACGAGTATTTTAAAGAGCAAGATCTTCCACTTATGTCCAAGGAGTATGAGCAGGTATATCGAATTATAATGGAGATTTATGACCAGATTGTACTGCTGCTTGGTGAGGAGCATATCAGTCTTAAGGAATTTACTGAAGTTTTTGAGACCGGTCTTGTGGAAGCAAAGGTGGGACTTGTTCCTCCGGGATTAGATGAGATTGTAATTGGTGATACACAGCGTACCAGATTAAAGGATATAAGAGCACTGTTTTTTGTGGGTGTCAATGAGGGAATTGTTCCTAAGGTTATTGGCAGCGGAGGAATCCTATCGGATATTGAGAGAGAGCTTCTTACTGACAATGGTATAGAGCTAGCTCCTACTAAGAGGCAGCAGGCATTTACAGAGAATTTCTATATATATATTAGCATGACAAAACCTAAGGACAGGTTATATATAACCTATTACAGAGTAAATGAGGAAGGTAAATCAGTAGGGCCTTCTTATCTATTAGGTAAGCTTTTGACTTATTTTAAGAAGCTTAGGATATATAATGATGATGGGAAGGTAGATAATCTTGATAATATACTTTCGGACCAAGGAATCATCTATCTAGCAAATGGGTTAAGAAAATATCAAGGCGATAAAGTATCCTTATTAAACAAACAGAATGCTAGGACCGATGAAACTACAATACTGGACGGTGAGGGAAGAGCTTCAACTATATTCAGTGAGCTATATCATTACTATAATGAGGATAATGAAAGAAGTAGGATACTAGAGCTTCTAAAATCAGGGGCATTTTACGTGAATACGGAAAGAGGAATATCTAGGGAAGCAGCTAATCTGCTATACGGCGACAAATTAAGTGGAAGCGTTACCAGACTTGAGCGTTATGCTAGCTGTGCCTTTGCTCATTTTATGTCCTACGGATTATCTCTAGAGGAACGCAGGGAATATAAGCTGGCTGTACCGGATATTGGTAACATCTTTCATAATGCGATTGATGAATTTTCAAAGATGCTTGATGTCAG
>CAZDWP010000399.1:0-875 GCA_964508985.1 uncultured Herbinix sp.
GCCTCTTTCATTTCTGGAGTTTTAGAATAAAATTGAGCATCAAAGAAATCATCTTCTTTTATTTTCAGTGTGTAGTCATCAAGATTATCGGAATCTTTGGGCCTTCCAGGTTTTAATTCGTAAATTTTCTTTTCCATATCATTAAGGACTTTACTTTCTCTTTCAACACCCATTTTTTTAACGATATCAAGTTTTCTATCAGTAAGCCTGCCTTTTACTTTATCAATCTGGTGCTTATATTCATCAAAATACTTACTGCTTTTTTCATCGCTAATGTCTTTTGCTATCCTGTCCCTTATCAAGAACATTTCAAATTCATCAGCAAAACTTGGAGAAGTTATTTTCTTATCGTGTATAGAGATTGCCCTATCAAATTTTTTCTTTACGTCTTCTTTTTCTTCATCGTTTAAATCAAGAGAATCTATACTATCACCAACTAAATTCAATGCTTTACTAAGTTTTCTAAAATCGTCAATACTATCAACTGACTTTTTAGCTTTTAAATCATCTATATCAGATTTTATTTTTGAGAAAGCATTTACTTTACTTGAAAATTCACTTACATCTTTATCTGTTATCTCTTCGGAAGAAGAGAGTTTTCTTAATAGGTTTGTTAAGTAATTATCTAAATTGTCTGTTCTGTTTTTTATTACGGCAAAATCGCTATCGCTAAAACTAGACCCTCTTACGTTATATTTATCAAAAACACCCCTTAAAGCAGTTGCGTTTAATTTGTTTTGACTAGCAATAGAACTTAAATCATCAATGCTGGAATATTTACCAGATAGTCCGTAATACTCTTTGTTTAAATCTTTATACCTATCAGACCGCATATTTGCTATTTTATTTTCTGCCCTTCTTTTGTTTATGCCATA
>CAZDWP010000399.1:885-1919 GCA_964508985.1 uncultured Herbinix sp.
CATAAAGAGATTTAGATTGTTGAAGGTTGGTTTTTATAACTTGATAGGGAGCAAGAAACCTGTTTCTAAAAGTTTTAATTTCTTTTGTAAGTTCTTTACCGTATTTCTTTTTGATATATTTAAGGGCTCTTTTTTGTTGGTCAGTTAGTTTATAAACTGTTCCAGTAAACTCAGAAGTTTTGCCTCTCTTGGCAGATTTTACTTCTTTTTTTACTTTTTTCTTTGCTGTTTTTCTAGTTTCCCTGTCTTCTTTATCTTCTTTAATAAGTTCTTCCTTTGAATAAATTAATTCAAGCGGAGTTTCAAAACAAAGATAAGAAACTATTGGAGTAATTGGAAACCCAAAACCTTCGGGCACCTCTTTCATTAATAGTTCCTTTTTATCTGTATACAATTCATTTATTAAAAGATTAAATAAGTCCATAATATTCCTCTATCGTTTAACTTTACTTTTTACTCTTGGATAACATTAACTGGAAATCCTACTTTCTTATATATCTTCATACGAGACTCAGAGTGCCTCTGACAAAACTTGTTTCCTAAATCATAAAAATCAAACACTAAAACTTTTTCCTTACCTTCATCTTTCCTCAGCCCACGCCCAAGTTTCTGTGTAGTCTCAATTTTAGATTTTCCACCTGACGCTATAATAAGAACTCTAATAATATTAATACTTATTCCCTCATTAAAAATATTAGTTGCTATAAGAGTTGTTGTTTCACCAGTATCAAAATTCTTTATTGCTTCTTGTCTATCCTCTGAACTTTTACATCCAGAAACAAATATACTGTTAGGGATAAGTTTGTTAAGTATTTCCCCATGCTCTATATTTTTCACAAGTATTAAAGTAGGAAGATTATGTTTTTCCACAAGATTTGCTATTAACTCGTTTCTTATCTCATTCCTCATAATACATAACTCGTTAGCACTGGGCCAGTCTATGGTCCCTGGAACTATATTCTCTATAAAAGTTATTTCTGGAAATACAATTACTTCATTCTCTAACATTTCTTGTGCGTCAATTTCTTCAATTA
>CAZDWP010000400.1:0-1910 GCA_964508985.1 uncultured Herbinix sp.
TATAAGACGCACAGGATTAAATAATCTTACAAAGAATAAATCTCAAAGTTTTGTAGCTCTTGAGATTTTATAATATCACACACTGACACTCTGCGAGACTAGCTTTTACACCTTCTCTAGTATTTTATTTATTACTCTAAATTCTTGTCCACCATATCTTTTAAGACAGGTAAAACATCACTTTCGAACCAGGGATTACGTTTCAACCAACCAAGGTTTAGTGGAGAAGGATGAACCAATGGAAAATATACTGGTAGATACTTCTCAAAATTTCTTACTGTTTCAGTCAAGGTTCTCTCACGTCGTTTATTTAAATAGTATTCCTGTGCATAGCTTCCAACTAGAATAATAACTTCAACATTTGGCATTCTATCTAGTAAACAGGGATGCCATTTTTCTGCAAAGCCCTTTCTAGGTGGAGCATCTCCGTTTTTAGCTTTTCCTGGATAGTAGAAATCCATGGGCAAATGAGAGATACGACTCGTGCTATAAAATATCTCACTTGATATTCCTAACCACTCTCTCAATCGATCACCACTTAAATCATTCCAAAATAAACGAGTTTCTTCTGCTTTACGTCCAGGGGCTTGTCCAACTATTACTATACGGGCATCTATAGACGCTTTAAATAAGGGTGGAATTCCCTTTTGGGTATAGGTTCTATTCAATGGGTCCTCAATTATTTCTTTTTTAATCTTTTCAAATAACGATGCCATAATTTTGCTCTATCTTTCTGAAATACACCTTTCCATGGCCGTATCTTCATCTAATCAAATATACTATCAATAGTTCCTAGTTACAGCTATAATCGGATAAATAGTAGCAAATTCTATATTATGAAAACATATCAATATATAGAGCAATCCATTTACAATAACGTTTGATAGGAACTGCGAATAGACCAATACCGTTTTCTTGTATTGGCCTATATTATAGCTATCATAAACTTTAGAAAAAATTAATAATAAGCATATATATGTACTAAATGTAATCAAATATTTTTGATTAAAAGCACTTTGCCCTGTTTTTTTGTAATATAAAATATATATGAATATAAATACGATTGCTTGTACCACTAAAATAATTAATCCACTAATAAGCTTATAAATTTTTATTAATTTGTCATAGTTTTTCACTTAAACTCCTCCAGGTCTATTCAAATGGTTATCTTTAATATAAATTCATTTGTAATTTTGGATTTTCCTTGGTTTTCTATTACCTATTTGACCTAGAGAGTGTATTCTATTATGCTATTTATCAATTTCTGTATTTAAGTTTTTACCTAAAGATAATAATGCTGATAGTATTTTGTATAAAGCTCATTTCTATTTACATTTACTTTATTAAGTACAGTACCAATCACCTTACATTTGCACATCCTTAGCTGCTTTATTACCCGCCGTGCTAACTTATAACTAATCTTGTTTGCTTCTACAATAAAAAGTGTACCATCACAAACTTTTGCAACATTAGCGCTATCAATTAAAACCCCAAGAGGTGGAGTATCCACAATTACATAATCATAAACATCCCTTTGGCTTTTTATCAATTCCTTAAATAAATCATTATCTAACAACTCAGATGAACTATATGATGTTGCCCCTGTAGATATAATGCTTAAATTCTCTATATCAGATTTCTTAATAACAGTTTCTATATCATACCTTCCCATAAGGTATTGAGACAAACCATGTCGATTATTCTCAGCTTTTATTTTGTCATTGTAAATTGATTTACGTAAATCCGCATTAATTAATAATACTTTTTTTCCACTCTCTGCAATGGTCTTAGCTAATCGTAATGCTATAAATGTCTTACCTTCATTTGGAATACTACTTGTAATACAAATCACTTTTACATCTGCACCACAAAATTGAATATTGGACCTTAATGTCTTATAGGCCTCTATA
>CAZDWP010000401.1:0-1900 GCA_964508985.1 uncultured Herbinix sp.
ATTATAAAGAAGGCCTTGGTGTCGATTACTGGGATTATGCTTATGAAGGTATTACCATGGAACAACTTGCAAAAGATACAATTATGACAAGAGTTGTTCTATATGATATTCTTTCAAAGCAAGCTAAAAAGGAAGGATATACCCTTAACAAGGACGAGCTTACCACTACAGCGGCAAATGTGGACAAGCTGATTGCTTCTATGACAGCAGAAGAACTAAAGGAAGCAGGTATGGATAGGGATATACTTATTAAGGTCTTTAATAAATTATCTTTAGGCGATAAATATTATATGGCTATATCAGATGACTTCGAGACTGATGAAGAGGCTATTAAAAGTACCATCGATCCAGATGAATATAGGGAATATCAAACCGAATGCCTCTATATTCCTACCGCAGAGATCAGCTATCAAGAGATTACTCCTTATGATGAAGATATGCTAGATGAAGCATATGACAGGATACAAGACATTAAGGAATTAACATTAGAGGGATCGGCGTTTGAAGAGATACTTGAGCAGGTTGAGGGCTCTATTCACTATAATCGTAGCTTTATTCTAAGTGATAATACTGCTGAAGCAGAATATAAGGAAGCTGCAAAAGCACTTGATAATGGGGATTATAGTGATGTAATTACCACTAAATTTGGCCACTATATAATTCATATGCTTGATAACAACTCCTCCGCGCGTTATGAAAAGGCCATCCAAGATGCCATCCAAGATGAAAAGACAGCTCTATTTAAGACACACTATGATGAATTGCTACCAGAATATGATATTACGATTAATACAGAAAATTGGGATACACTAGATATAGGCTCCATAACTACCGATTAGGTACCAACAATAGACATTAGCAATTAGAATAGTATACTTTCCTCTCACATACAATATAATGAAACACCTTTTTATCTTTTGAATAGGGGTATGTATGATAAAACCAACCATAAAAGTAATTAATATGTTTTTTAGAAAAGTGAGAGATGACTACGTGTCAGCCTTTTCAGCACAGGCTGCTTTCTTTATCATCATCTCTTTTTTCCCATTTATAATGTTTCTACTAAGTATTGTTCCCTTCTTTTCTTTGAAGGAAAGTACGATACTAAACCTTGTTATACAGATCTTTCCAAAAGCATTTAATTCACTTATTGTTCTTATAGTGACAGAGATCTATCATAGAACAAACTCAGGAACTTTAATCTCTATTACTGTTATTACTGCACTATGGTCTGCAGGCAAAGGATTTCTTGCCATAATGAAGGGCTTAAATTCCGTATATGAAATAAAGGAGACCAGAAAATCCATTATACTTAGGATCATTTCCACTATATATACCTTGGTATTTGCCATAATGCTCATTGCTTCCATTATACTATTCGTATTTGGCAACAAACTCTATCTATGGATAGAAATGCGCTTTCCAGTACTACAGGATTTGGCTTTATTAATTATAAGTCTACGTACCATCGTCGGACTTGTTATATTACTGATATTTTTCTTGGTTATATATATAGCAATCCCCAATAGAAAGACTAAGATATCAAGAGAGCTTCCTGGAGCCTTAGTATGTGCAGGCGGTTGGATGGGCTTTTCCTATGCCTTCTCCTACTATATTGATCATTATTCCAATTATACATCAATGTACGGAAGCCTTACGACCATCGTATTATTTATGCTCTGGATGTATTTTTGCATGTATATCCTATTTATCGGAGCCGAGATTAACCTGCTATTCCAGAACAAAACCTTAACCGATAAAATAAAAAAATTATATACTGAATAAAAGCGAAAAAACGGTACCAGGTACCAACCCTGGGTATGCGCCTCAGCTGGTACCTGGTACCGATTTTTTTGTCGGAATGAGTCGGTACCAGGTACCGATTAATATATGAATCCAA
>CAZDWP010000402.1:0-1897 GCA_964508985.1 uncultured Herbinix sp.
AGGCAAATATCGTGGCCATCGACTACGACCCCGGTGCCAGTGAGGTAAATCAGCTCAACCGCATCAAACTGATGCTGTCTACGGCTTTAAAAAATATGAATGAAGCCTCTGGCCAATAAAATATGAGTCATAAAAAGGGGCTGATTAACTCAGGGCTTTTCTTCTTGATTCTATAACATACGAAATACGGCTGTGACCTGCATTTCATCGTCCTTACATTCTGCAAATATATCACCATGCATTTTAAGCATTAGTTGTCGACATATGTATAAGCCTAGACCGCTACCACTATTATTACCGATATTAGAGCCTCTCCAAAAGCTGTTAAATAAATATGGAAGCTCATTCTTTAATAAGGAGGGGCCGGTATTAATAACGGTTATCAGACGGCAGTCTTCCTCATCCCTAATGCTAAGAGTAATCCTCCTTCCATCACCATATTTTATAGCATTTTCTATGATGTTTTGAAGTACTTCAATAGCCCTGTCTAAATCCCCACAAAGCAGACAATTGCAGTATTTTTCTATATGGAATTCTATCTTTAGAACATCTAGCTTTTCATAGTAATAGGCTTTTATCCTATTCATAAGGTCCTCCAGATAAAACTCACTATTATTAACCACCAAATTCATAAATTCTTCACTTGAGGTCTTTATAATATCCGAGACATAGCCTTCGATTTCGTCTACCAAATTATTGATATTCTGCGCTATCTGGGTCCTCTTTTCCTTACTATCATATAGGTTTTTAATAAGAGCCTTTGAATATAGCTTTATGGCGCTTAAGGGAGTCTTTATGTCGTGGGATAAAGATAGTACAAGAGTCTTCTTTTCCTTTTGCATATCAAGGTCCTTTTGCTTTTGCCTCTCTAGCTTTTCTCGCAATAAATCAAGTCCCCATACAAACTTTCCAAAGTAACGACTCTTGCTCTCTTTTAGTCCGATATTTAGATTACCCCGTGATAGCTCATATGGAATATCCTTAATAACATGAAATGGTCTTAATATATTATGTTTGATATACAGAAGAACAACCATAACTATAATGAAAATAATGCCTAGGACAATATTCATCCCAATATGTATCAGCTTGTAATCTTCACTCCCCTCAGACTTATAATCAAAGCGATAGAAGTCTCCTGATATCCGTTTGATTACATAATCACTGCCTTCACCCTCAAAAAAATCTGTATCAGTAAGCTCTCCCTCATTCTCAAGGACAGTTAGTTTACTGATACAGTTATAATTATCAAGATTTATGCTTTCGATACCATTTTGCTCAATTTCGTTTTGAATTCGGTTTATCTCTACCCTATATGTTCGATAATCATCTTTAGAGCCAATAGTAATGATAAAATAATTGCTAGCGACTATAACAGCGACGAATACCATAACCACTATGACAAATACTTGATTCAGCCTCTTCATTTGCAATCCCCTCTACACCGGCTATTCGAAACGATATCCCACTCCCCATACAGTTAAAAGTCTCTTAGGGTTTTTAGGATCCTCCTCTATCTTTTCTCTTAACCATTTGATATGTACTGTTAATGTCTGCTGCTCACTAAAGCTGTCAAATCCCCATATATTATTAAAAATCCATTCCTTCTTAAGTGTTCTTCCTTTGTTCTCCACCATAAGAAGCAACAAATTAAATTCCTTGCTAGTTAGAGACAGCTCCATATCGTTGCAATATGCCCTACCTTGTATCCTATCAAGCGTTATATTTCCATCGATCAATTTATCGCTATTATAGCTTCTCTTAAAAATGCCCTTGATCTTAGCTAATAATATATCTATATCATAGGGCTTTTCTATATAGTCGTCCGCACCAAGAAGAAGGCCGTTTATTTTATCCTCTTTACCTACCTTGGCGCTTACTACTATAATAGGTGTAT
>CAZDWP010000403.1:0-1884 GCA_964508985.1 uncultured Herbinix sp.
GATCCATATTCCAGGTTTTTATATCACTATCTATAAATACTGGTATAGCATTTTGATAAATTATTGGGTTTGCTGATGCAGCAAAGGTAAGATCCTGGCATAGTACAATATCTCCCTTGCCTACTCCTGCTGCCCTTAATGCCATATGAATAGCAGCTGTCCCAGATACAAGGGCTGCAGCATGTTTTACTCCAACCATTTTAGCTAACTCTTCTTCAAAACCATCTACATTTGCTCCAAGAGGCGCTATCCAATTAGTATCGAATGCTTCTTTTATATATTCTTTTTCGTAGCCTTCATCACTCATGTGAGGAGATGCCAGCCATATTTTTTCAGACATCTTTTAATTACTCCTTTTTTAATATTGATTAACTCTAGTCTATCTGTCATTCCGTAAAGAACCTTTTAATTTTATCTTTTGGATATCCTATCTCTTTTAGTTTTTTAGTTATATCATCTTCATATGTATAAGATGCGATAATAATCCCATCATGTTTGTATTTTTCTATATCATTTCTTGATATGATTCTATATCCTAGTAGTTCTTCACCTTGCTTATCTTCATTATCATCTATTAGTGCTAATACTTTTAATGGTTTATCATCTCTAGTCCTTATTATTTCAAGTAAGGTTTCTGATACTTCTCCTGCACCATAGACTAAGATGTTTCTATAACCCTTAGCTTCAAGCTTAAGTAAAAACTTTTCAATGTTCTCTTTTGCTAATCTCGATAATTTAAGGAGTTCATGGAAATATACAAGGGCCAAATAGTTCTTTCTCTTTATTCCTTCTGGACTTATCTTATAATAAACAGTTTTGACTGATTTATATTCTCTAATCATGTAGCCCTTGTTTTCTAGTCTATCAATATAAACATTAACCATAGAAGCTGCCCCACCAATAACACCGGCAATTTCATTTTGTGTTGTATCAGGGTGTTCTTCTATGTGCTGTAAAAGCCTCAGTTCTTTTAATTTGCTAGTAGGGTTAAAAAACTTCATAGTATTAATCCTTTTCTTTCATTCGTCGTTTGAATGATTATATTCTAACACAAGTGCTTTCCTTTGTAAACTTATTTTCCTTAGACTTTTAAGAATTATTTCTTGTAGTTATAAGTAGCTACAATTTCCTTCACAAAGGCACGTATATTCTCTGGTTCTGTGTAAGATGCTTTTGAGAGTTCTCGTAGGTTACCTAGGAATTTTTCATCATCCATTTCAATAGGTCTTCCTATATATATCAACTTGTTCTCTGTCTCTCTAATTCCTTCTTCATTCATAAGAAGTTCCTCATACAACTTCTCCCCTGGTCTAAGGCCTGTATACTCTATCATAATATCTTCATTCGGTTTATATCCTGATAATCTAATCATGTTGCTAGCTAGGTCTGCAATCTTTACTGGCTCACCCATATCTAATACAAATATTTCACCACCCTTAGCATATGCTCCTGCTTGTAATACTAAGGATACCGCCTCTGGTATTGTCATAAAGTATCTAATTATATCTGGATGAGTAACAGTTACAGGTCCTCCTGCCTTTATTTGCTTCTCAAATAGGGGTATAACACTCCCATTAGAACCAAGGACGTTACCAAATCTAACAGCTACAAATTCAGTCTTAGATCTTTTATTATATGTCTGAATAATCATTTCACATATACGCTTTGAAGCACCCATTATATTAGTAGGATTGACAGCTTTGTCCGAAGATATAAGTACAAATCTCTTTACCTTGTTTTTATCAGCTGCTTTTACTGTGTTCCATGTCCCTACTACATTGTTTTTAATAGCTTCATTGGGGCTAGCTTCCATTAAAGGTACATGCTTGTGGGCTGCTGCATGATATACAATATCTGGTTTATATGTTTCGAATATATGGTCTA
>CAZDWP010000404.1:0-1877 GCA_964508985.1 uncultured Herbinix sp.
CAATTTTTGGTAACCTATAACGGAGGACTTATCCTCCTAATTTTCTTCAATTTTTAGTATAATTAAATGGATTTTAGTACTACCTCATTATCTGCATAATCGATATTCACTGTGTCGCCTTCATTAATTTCACCTGCCAGGATGCCTTCCGCTAGCTTATCCTCAACATTGGTCTGAATTGCCCTACGAAGAGGTCTCGCTCCGAATTTTTCGTCAAATCCCACCTCCGCCAAATGCTCAAGTACAGCCGGTGTGGCTTCTAAGCCTATATTCATCTGAGCCTTACTTCTCTTTGCAATATTTTTAACCATAATGCCTACAATTTCCTTAATATTATCCTTGGTTAGGGAGTGGAATACAATAATCTCATCAATACGGTTAATAAACTCCGGCCTAAAGATTTTCTTTACCTCATCCATTACTCCTTCCTTCATCCTTTTATAGTTTTCTCCTTCATCTATGACAGAGGCGAAGCCCAAACGCTTTGGAGAAATAATATTCTGAGCTCCTGCATTGGAGGTCATAATAATGATAGTATTCTTGAAGCTAACCTTTCTTCCCTGAGCATCTGTAATGTGTCCGTCATCTAATACCTGTAATAGAATATTAAATACATCGGGATGTGCTTTTTCAACCTCATCAAATAGAATTACGGAATAAGGATTTTGCCTAACTTTTTCGCTTAATTGACCGCCTTCATCGTATCCAACATATCCTGGAGGAGATCCGATTAGCTTGCTTACGCTGTGCTTCTCCATATATTCTGACATGTCGACTCTTATAATAGAATTCTCGGTACCAAACATTGCCTCAGACAATGCTTTTGAGAGCTCTGTTTTACCTACTCCTGTAGGTCCAAGGAAAAGGAATGAACCAATAGGACGATTCGGGTCCTTAAGTCCTACCCTTCCTCTTCTAATAGCCTTTGATACAGCGGTAACCGCTTCTTCCTGGCCTATAACTCTTTCATGTAGAATCTGTTCCAGATTCTGAAGCCTTTGCGATTCCTCCTCCTCTAGCTTTCTAACAGGAATCTTAGTCCAGCTAGATACTATATCGGCTATTTCTGCCTCGCTAACAACCAGCTGATCCTCAGTTCTTTGTTTTTCTTCGACGACTTTTTGTTTTTCTAGCTCCTCTTGGAGAGCCTCCTGCTGCTTTTTAATGTCGCCGGCCTTTTCATAGGCCTCAGCCTTAATTGCCTGCTCTTTTTCTTCCTCTAATCTTGCTATTTCTTTCTCTAAATCCTTAATAACCGGAGAGGATGTATAGGTGCTTAAACGCACCTTAGAAGCCGCCTCATCCATTAAATCTATTGCTTTATCAGGAAGGTAACGATCATTAATATAACGGCTAGACAGCTTAACAGCAGCTGTAAGTGCAGAATCCGTTATTCTTACCTTATGATGTACTTCGTATTTATCACGTAGTCCATGCATAATTTGAATTGCTTCCTCCTCAGAGGGTTCATCCACAACTACAGGTTGGAATCTACGCTCTAGTGCAGCATCCTTTTCAATATACTTACGATACTCTTCTCTGGTGGTTGCACCGATTATCTGTAGCTCTCCTCTAGCTAGAGATGGCTTTAAGATATTAGAAGCATCAATAGCTCCCTCAGCTCCACCAGCACCAATGATAGTATGAAGCTCATCAATAAAAAGAAGTACACTTCCATCACCAATTACTTCGTTAATTACTTTTTTTATTCTTTCTTCAAATTCACCACGATATTTGGAACCTGCAACCATACCTGATAAATCAAGTGTAACCACTCTTTTGTCCTTTATGGTGTCAGGAATATTTCCTTCAATAATTTTAAGCGCAAGACCTTCTGCAATAGCAGTCTTTCCTACACCAGGTTCACCTACTAAGCA
>CAZDWP010000405.1:0-1874 GCA_964508985.1 uncultured Herbinix sp.
GCTCAAAGATAAAACTATGGAAGTGTTTTCTTGTATTCTTGTTATTTACTTCGATAATATTGGCAAGCACTTCTTGCTCAAGCACTAAGAACAATGAAGAGGATAAAACTACTATTAATCAAAACGAGGAAGCAGAGACTGAGATGACAACTAATGGCCTTAAGGAAAATAATATACCTACTAAGCAGCCCACCCCGGAGCCAGAAAAAATCGCTGTAGATGAGAATGGTTTTGATGCCGAAGGAAGAATTATTGCATATTTTGGATCACCAGCAATAGATGGCGAACTAGACGATGTATGGAAGATAGCACAGACTGTTCAACCTCAATACACCACAGATAATGTCGAGACTACTGTAAGCTTTAGAACCTTGTGGGATGATAATGCATTATATTTTCTGGCTGAGGTAAAGGATAATAATCTCTCAATACAATCAGATACACCATATATGCAGGATTCTGCCGAAATATTCTTAGACGAGAATAACGACAAGACCAGAGAATATGGTGTTGATGATTTACATTTTAGAGTTAATTATATGAATTCGAAATCAGTAGATAACGGTGATCCTGAAAGGTTTTATACCAGCGCCCGCGAGACCAGCGACGGATACATAATTGAGGCAAGAATTGCTCTTAAGTCTAAGCCCGCCAACGGAGATATCCTAGGTATTGAATTACAGATTAATGATGCGACTGGTATAAATCGTGTTGGTACGATAAGTGTTTTTGATTCCACAGGAAATGCATGGAATGATACCACAAAATTCGGCGAGGTGTTATTAACTGGCAAAACACAGGATGCAGCCACAGGGTTAAATCCTTATGATCTTATGAGCTTAATTGAAAAATCAAAGGAACTTGATTCAAGCCGCTATACGAATATTGAATTATTAACAGATGCCATGGATTTAGCCGAAGAATTACTTAGAGATGATAGCATTACACAGAACCAGGTCGATGATCAAATAGTCATCATAAAGGATGCTATTGATAAATTACTTTTAACTAATGAGGCCTCTAATGAGAAGGAGTTCGTAGCTATACCTGATATATACAAAGCAGAAAACAGTGATTCTGGGACTATTGAAAGCCTAGAATATTCTGTAGAAAACTTTAGCAAAGAAATGGATTTAAAGAAGCTAAATGTATACCTTCCTTATGGTTATAGTCCTTCAGATACGAATCAGCAATATAATGTATTATATCTCATGCATGGCGGTGGTGAGGATGAGAATCTTATATTTGGTGGGCCTGGTCAGAGTAGAGAAATGAAGAGAGTTTTGGATAACATGATATCAAATGGTGATATTGAACCACTTATAGTCGTTACCCCTACCTTCAATGGAGGTAAAAATGATACCGCCTACTTCCACGAGGAATTAATCAACAATATTATCCCACTTGTTGAAACCACTTATAATACATATGCTAAATCCGAGAAGTTAGTTGATTTGAAAGCCTCCAGAGAACATAGAGCTTTTGGTGGATTCTCCATGGGTTCAGTAACCACATGGTATGCATATATTAACTGCCTAGACTATATTAAATATTTTATTCCATTAAGCGGTGATTGTTGGGCAATTGCACAAACCGCTGGTGAGAGCAAGGCGATGGAGACAGCCGAGTATTTAGCTAAGGTGGCAAAAGACGGCGGATATGAGCCAAATGATTATTATATATTCTGTGCTACAGGTAGCTTAGATATAGCTTATCCTAATATGGTTCCTCAAATCGAAGCAATGAAGAAACTAGATGATACATTTATATATTCAGCTAATTTGAATAAGGGAAACTTCTATTTTCTTGTATGTGATGTGGGTACACATGCATGGAATTGGGTAAATCATTACATTTACGATATTCTTCCAGAC
>CAZDWP010000406.1:0-1871 GCA_964508985.1 uncultured Herbinix sp.
TGAAATATCTAGAAATATTATACTTAAAGATAAATAAAGAGGGTGTTGTGGGCTTGAATCATTGACAGTTTATTCAGTAAAAGAGTTTTAAATATCACTTTGTGCAATAGACCTCAGTTTTTATCATACAATAGCATCAATCCCCACAAATAGATTATCCTCAATGTCTATCATTGCGTTTATTAGATAAGCACCCACATATAACTGAACATCACTTGCAAGTATCTCCTTTTCATGTATAATGCCATCATTTAGCAATTGCTTTCTTTTTGTACCTGCCAGCAAGGTGGTTTTAGGTGTGTAGAGGTTGCCAGCATGGTCTTTAAAAACTACATTTGTAAAGGATGTGTCTGTTACCTGCGAGTTCTTCACAATTAATATATCATCGCTCTTATTATGTGCTGCTCGCAGTTTGTTTATTAAATCTCTATTTAGGTATTTATATGTGTAGTCTATGGTGTTGTGCTCCACCAACGATAAGCTTTTAATGTTTCGCACTTTATAAGGCTCAAAATCTATCGACACAATTTTGCTATCATACACAATTCGGCATTTTACTATATCCACAGCTTGTAAGTGAGCGGGTATTATATTGTTGTTTAGTTCTACTGATAATGGTTTAGAGAAGAAGTGTAGCGTTGTTTTAAAAATGCGCTCTATGTGTGGCTGAGGGTTCACAAACTCTCCGTTGCTCACTTTTATTACCTCTATAAAAAGATGCTCTGTCATAGAAAAGGGAAATATATTTTATCTAAAACTTCTTTGTATTCTTTCATGTAAACACTATTGCTTGTAATTCCGCCACCACTTCTAAAAAAGAGATTACCATTGTCTATTTCAATAAATCTAATGAGCACAGCAGTTTCTAATTTAGTGCCGTTGAAGTATCCTGCAATGCCGCAATAATAACCTCGTGGCTGCCCCTCTGCTAAGCGAATATACGCATCAGCCTTCTTCTTTGGCGATCCTGTGATGGATGCAGCAGGCAACAGCGAAAATAGAATATCTCCCATTTGAGATAAATAATCACTAGGCAAATCCCCTTCAACCTCAGAGCTTACTTGCAGCAAGGTTCTGTTTAGCGATTCAATTTTATCTATATACCTGTGTTGTTTAATAACTACATTATGGGCAACACGGCTGAGCTCTTTCACTACCGATTGTGTTGTAGCTTCAAGCTCGGCTATTTCTTTAGGGTCGTTTAGTATTTCTTGCTCGGCATTTGGCATAGAAGCATCAATAGTTCCCTTCATTGGATTGGCTGATATCTTACCGTTTTCTATTTTCACAAACCTTTCGGGCGAGAAGCTTACATACCTTTCTGGAATATATACTTGATAGGGCGATTGGCTACGTAAAAATATTTCTCTGCAGCTAATGTTTGTTCTTATAGGTGTTCTCACAGTAAGGTTTACAACATCAATCTCACCATTTCTTAAACCCTTTTGCACAACATCAAACTTATGTTTATACTCTTCTTCTGAAATGGGACTTGTATGCATTTCAGCCTTTATACCGTTTGTTACCTCTTGTGGTTTATTGCCTTCACCATTAAACTGGAAGAGTGCTTGGGTCTGACTTGTTGGGTTTTCTATGAATAGGCCTTCCGACATTTCATAATCGACAGTGAAAAAAAATGGGAGCTGCTTTGATGCAGCCTTATTAATGTTGATTCGTACTTGATTTGGGTTGATAAAATTCATTCTTTAGATATTAAATATCGCTATAAATATTCGACAAATATATGAATTATTCACGCGATATAATAAAAGGGGAGTATTATATTAATGTGTAAATAGGTGCACTATGAATAGAGAAAATGTTTAAATCGAAGATAAAATGTTACTTTTGCATCTATTACTATAATAGTT
>CAZDWP010000407.1:0-1870 GCA_964508985.1 uncultured Herbinix sp.
TCTATCTCGCTCATGGGAGAGTGAAGTACAATATATCCCCTTAGTTGAAAATTATAATCTATTCTATGAACTATACTTAACATAGGCTCGTGGAGTAGACTGCTTAGTATAGTATTTTCATGCATATTTGAATTTAGGAAATCAGAGTCTATATCGTTTATATTTACATCAGGAGGAGCGTTTGTATTTGAAGAATCAGCAATAATATTGCCCCAAGGATTCACAATCCAGACTCGAATATTTAAGTAGTTGTCTATGGAGGTGAATTGGGAAGCAATATCATCAAATGCTCTATTCTCCTCAAATAAATTCCCCCGATAAGCACTAGAAATTAGTGAAGCCTCCTTATATAATAAGTTGACCTGATCTCTCTTTAGTCTGTCTTCCAGCAGTGACATACCATAGGTATTTAAAAATATAAATACAGCTAAAACTAAAATTAGAAAACATGTAATTAGTTTAGACCATAAAGTGTTTTTCATGGTATTGCCTCGCCTTTCTTAATAATATTAACTTATATTTATTTTCTGGGATTTCGTACCTCGAATTTGTAACCTATGCCCCATACGGTAGATAGACTCCAATCGTTATGATCCTTTATCTTTTCCCTAAGTCTCTTAATGTGTACATCAACAGTTCTAGTATCACCATAATATTCATAGCCCCAGATATGATCAAGTAGCTGTTCTCTAGTAAAAACCTGATTAGGATTAGAGGCTAAAAAATAAAACAGCTCTATCTCCTTAGGTGGCATATCTATGTTCTTTCCATAATATTGTACCGAATAGTTACTGATGTTAATTATCAAATCCGGGTATTTCACGTAATCGCCAGTAAGCTTTTCTTCCTCTTCCTCATAGGCAACGGAATTAAATCTTCTTAGTACTGCTCGAACCCTCGCGACAAGCTCCTTTGAATCGAAGGGCTTAATTACATAATCATCTGCGCCAAGCTCAAGACCAAGAACCTTGTCAAATATTTCACCCTTAGCGGACAGCATAATGATTGGCACCTTCGAGACCTTTCGAATTTCTCTGCACACCTCATAACCATCGATTCCCGGTAGCATAAGATCTAGTAATAATAAATCAGGTTGATAAGAGCCGAACTCCTTAATCGCTTCCTCCCCATCATGAACAATCCTTGTATCAAAGCATTCCTTCGTAAGATATAGGGAAATAAGCTCCGCAATATTCACATCATCATCAACAATTAATATTTTTTGTTTTGATTTCATTGTATTTTTCTCCTATTTGAACTCCACAATTGTGGCTCCGGTATTACCCTCATTGTAACCACCTACTCTAAAGTCCTTAACATATTTCGATTTTTTTAAGAAGCCATGTACCGCATTTCGCAAGGCGCCTGTTCCCCTGCCGTGTATAACCGTAACCATTGGTATATGTGATAAATATGCATCATCGAGATACTTGTCTAGTAGAGGCAAGGCTTCATCTACAGTTTTGCCGATTAGGTTTATCTCAGGGCGTATAGTTGCTGATTTGGACATTTTTATTTTTCCACTCTTGCTACTATTATCAGAATGAGATTCTTTCTCTTTGTTCTCAACAGCCTCTAAATCCTTAACATTTACCTGAGAGCTTAAGGATCCCATCAGGACTACTAAATCACCCTTTGGATTAGGAAGAGTACTTACTTTTCCTACTAAACCGAGACTTGTGACAAATACCGAATCACCAATTTCAAGACTTTTAGAAGCTACCTTTTTTCCTGGCCTTGAGGTTTTTCCAGTAGGTAAATCGGAATTCTCTTTTAATCTCTCACGAAGCTCGCTTCTTTCTGCCTCCATATCCTTTATACTTCCGCCTTGCTGTAACCAACGGTTGTATTTGCGGATGCTTTCGTCTGC
>CAZDWP010000408.1:0-1213 GCA_964508985.1 uncultured Herbinix sp.
TTTTCAAATAATAATTGATAAAATAGATTGGCTATATAGCGTTCTCTTTGAATATAAATTTTTCTATTTAGATCTTTGGTCTATTGTTCATGTTTGGAGTGGAGCTGTCATATTTTCTATTTTAGCCGCCTACAAAGTAAAGAGAAGGTGGCTAATTCTATTAATTCTCTTAACACTTTTTGAAGTTGTAGAAAACACTTTTTTTGTGATAGTATTAAATATATTTAAACCAGAAAAAATAGTAGATGTATTTAATGATATTGCACTTGGAATGCTAGGGGGGTACCTTATCTATGTTTTCTATAAAAGTGACATTGCAAAAAAGCAGAAAAAGTTGTTGCCTATATTTCTCTCTTCAATAACAGTAGCTTTTATTTGGGTAGGAGGCCATGGGTATAACTATACCATTGCCTTTTTTAACTCCCCTTTTATTAATTGGTGGGCGCTAACCACCTGGACCATATCTGGGGTAACTATTATTTACCTTTATAATTATTTAAAAAATAATATCTTTAAGGGTAAATATTTATTTTTCAAATCTATAGTTAGCTCTTGGTTAATATATTTAGCACTTCTTTTCACTTTAAAGCATGTAGTCAATAATCTGCTTTTTTTAAGGGAGTTACCGCAAAGAGGAGCTCCTTTAGTATTTGATATTATCCATGGGAGTCCAATAAAACACTATTTTTACATATTAGCTCCACTGCTATTTATTGGCTTATTTATTATGTTTGAGAGATTATTTACAAAATTTGAGTATGTCTATAATAGGTAAAATAAAAGTAGTAATCATTTACCCTATTACTGCCATTTTATTGATTTGTATATTATTATACTCTTTAGATGGACTCTATGGTAAATATAAAAATCAAGAGAATCTGCCAGAGTTTATAACCTTTTCCTCTGGAGATATTATTTATAAAACCACCTCATACATACTTGCAGGTAGTAAGTATCCACATTATGGCTCTCTACCGGGTCATTTAGGTATAGTTTTAAGTGATACAACTTTGTCTATTACAAGTAACCATATAGATAGTATCCTAATAGCAGAATCTTCACTTTTTAAAATAAATGAGAGAAGGTTATTACCAACTCTTGCGATTAACCTGGTAAGCAATAACTATTCACATGCAAAAGGTAGATTGTTTATTATTAAAACCAATTTAAATAATAGTGAGAAGAAGAAGCTGAAAAACTACATTAACTTACA
>CAZDWP010000408.1:1223-1866 GCA_964508985.1 uncultured Herbinix sp.
ACCCAGAAGATTACAAAGGAAAATGGAAAACACTTTTTGCCAATAAAAATGATACCACTCAATTTAATTGCGCCACTTTTGTGTGGAGTGCCTTTAAGTATAGTGCAGGGTTAGACATAGACCATAACAGGGGGGATATTGTTTTTCCTGCAGACATTCTTAACTATTTTAGTAAAGAGAGAGGTTATAACAGGGTTAGGTTTTAAATTCCTAAAACTGACATTTTGATTTTTCAATTATGCACAACGGTAAATTGTATGGGGCCTAGGGTATTTAGAAGCACCTATCTATTGAGTTACCAATCAGTTCATAATTTGTACTTCTTCCTCCTGCTTGTATATTCTTGAGCATTAACAGAATACGCAGTGCAGTTTTTATTTATTTTCTTACCAGTCCTCATCAAGTTGCTGTTCAGTAATTGTAAACTTGTTAGTTAAGTACTTGTCGAGATATTCAAGTCCCTGCATTACCGTCTTGTTGGTTGTCAGTTCTGTACCTCTTTTCTTTGTTGCTACACTATTAACGTCATAAACAATATATGGTGATGACGATATAAACTCTATATCTGTTATTACTACTCTATACTTGCTGTCTTTTACCTGAATGGTCAGATTTCCATTCATAGGATGGTTTAAAGCTATCC
>CAZDWP010000409.1:0-1851 GCA_964508985.1 uncultured Herbinix sp.
AAAGATATAATAGCCGTAGCCCATGCCATTCCTACACCAAAAGCACTTAGCATTATTTTATCATGGCCAACTAATTTATCTTTTAGCTCACTTACAATAGTTAATGGTACTGATACAGATGAAGTATTTCCATACTTTTCTATAGTTGATGGAATTTTATCCGTGTCAAGTTTCATTTTCTTAGCAATGTAAGTATTGATAAAACTATTTGCCTGATGAAAAATATAATAATCCATCGATTTAATATCTACATCAACAGTAGTAAATAGTCGTTTTATATCTTTTGGAATCTCTCTTATAACAAAGTTAAAAACATCACTTCCCTTCATATAGCCTTGTTCATCTGAACGGATATTACCATGCTCATCCACTACTCTCTCTTTTAATGTTTCAATTGAGCTCATATTACGGTAACCACCGCCAGGAATCATAATCGAATCGCCTCTTGAACCATCTGAGTTTAAAGAGAAATGACTATCCCCAAACTTTTCATCATATTCTATAAGAGCTGCAACTCCAGCATCTCCAAAAATAAAAGCAGCTGTTCTATCTTTTGGTGAATATACTTTAGATCTTGTTTCTCCATTCAATAATAACGCTTTTTTCAAACCATTATTTTGCATAAAAGAATAGATAATGCTTAGACCATATAAAAAACCTGAGCAACCTAAATTCACATCAAAAGCGATAGTTGATGATGGGAGTTTCAATCTGCTTTGCAACAGAACTGAAGTTGCTGGCATTCGATAGTCTGGTGTTTGTGATACAAACACAAGTAATTCTATCTCTTCCCTATCTATCTTATTGTCATCGAATAGTTTTTCTGCAGCAGCATAGCATAAATCAGAAGAACATGTTTTTTCATCAACAAATCGTCTTTCATAAACACCAATTTTATCAACTACTTTTTTCACATCTTCTTTGGGGAAGTATTGTGTATATTCATAATTGTTGATAACCTTTTTAGGTACACAGGCAGATATTGCACTTATTCCTACATTTGAGTATTTTATTATTGCCATATTAATTAAGACTTCTTCCCCCATCTAAAACAATTTCAGTACCTGTCATCCACGAACTCGCATCGCTAAGAAGAAAAACAATTGTATGTGCGACATCTTCAGGTGTACCAAATCTTTTTAAAGGGTATAATTTTCTATTTATCTCCCATTGTTCTTCAGATATAGTTTGTTTTCCCTCTTTTAATGGTGTTTCAACCATACCTGGTAAAACTGCATTACAACGAATTCTTTTACCCGATAAATCTAAAGCTGCATTCTTCATAAAGGCAGATATACCACCTTTCGTAGCACTATACATGCTGTTTCCAGGTGCTACAATAGATTTCCCTATTGAAGATACAAATACAATTGAGGAGTTTTTTACAATTTTCCTTTCCTTTACAAGTTTATGGGTCAATAAAATAGGAGCTTCTAAATTAACTTTTAATATTTTCTCTAAATCATCAGTTTTGATAAATGGAATTAATCTCATAATATTGAATCCCGCATTGTTTACAACTCCATTAACTTTTGGAAGTTGTGCTACAAGCTTATCAATTTCATCTTCTTTTGATAAATCAGCAACCATATATTGGTGATTTTCTCCTTCTAATAAACTCAAAGTTTCTTTCAAGCGCTCCTCATTCCTTGCTGTAATGATAAGTTTTGCACCCATTTTAGAACATTCTATAGCGGTTGCTCTACCTATACCAGACGAAGCTCCAGTAACTAATATTATTTTATTTTCTAATGAAAATGGATTGTACATAATAAGTTTATAATTTTAAATTTCAACTAAATCAGATATCACTATATCTTTTGTTTCAAACGCAACTGTACCCCATGAAAG
>CAZDWP010000410.1:0-1175 GCA_964508985.1 uncultured Herbinix sp.
GAAACCAGGTTACGAATTTATTATATCATGGTAAAATCGTTACAACCGAAGCCAAAGCAAAAGAAATTCGCAAAATTGCTGAAGGCATGATTGCGCTTGCTGTAAAGGAGAAAGATAATTTTGATACCGTTACAGTAAAAGCTAAGGTTGCACGTAAGGATAAAGATGGCAAAAGAGTTAAGGAAGTTGTAGACGGCAAGAAGGTTTCCGTATACGATGAAGTTGAGAAGACTATTAAGAAGGATAACTCTACCCGTGCTCACGCCAGAAGACAGATGATGAAATATCTGTATCCTATTACCGAGGTGCCAAAGGAGAATGCAGGTAGAAAGAGAAACACAAAATCTATCAACTTATCCGATATGCTTTTTGACGAAATTGCACCTAAGTATACTAACCGCAATGGTGGTTATACAAGAATAGTAAAAATCGGGCCTCGCAAAGGCGATGCTGCAATGGAAGTCTTAATCGAGCTAGTATAAAAAAGTAAAATTAGCTAAAATCAATTTAACTTTAGTAAATTTATATTAGAGAAATACTCACTCGTATATTAGGGGACGTGGAACTTACCAAAGTTAACGTCCTCTTTTTTCAAATTTATACTTTACAATTTGCATTATAAACATTATATTGTATACAGTAAAAGTAGTAGAGAGTAAATTGTACATGGTACCAGGTACGTTACATTCACGGAGGTTAGATAAATGGAAATGATCAAGGTTGAAGACCTGGCTTTTGAATATATAAGAAGAAATGAAGAAGGCGATGTTGAATCCATTAACAGAGCCATAGATGGTGTGAGCCTTGATGTTAATAAGGGTGATTTTATTGCTATAATCGGTGCAAACGGTTCGGGGAAATCCACTCTTGCCAAGCATATAAATGCTATTCTATATCCCAGTGAAGGAACGGTATGGGTGAATGGCTTAAAAACAGTTGAAGAAGAAAATCTTTGGGAAATCCGTAGATCTGCAGGTATGGTATTTCAGAACCCCGACAATCAGATTATAGCTTCTGTGGTAGAGGAGGATGTAGGCTTTGGTCCAGAGAATCTTGGTGTACCTACCGAGGAGATATGGGAAAGAGTTGAAACGAGTTTGAAGGCAGTGGGCATGCTCGAATATAGAGCTCAATCCCCGAATAAGCTGTCAGGAGGTCAAAAGCAAAGAGTAGCT
>CAZDWP010000410.1:1185-1851 GCA_964508985.1 uncultured Herbinix sp.
GATCAAGGTATTGAAAAGAACCCAGGATGAAGCAGAGGAAAAAGCAATCAGGTTTTTAAAAACGGTAGGAATGGAACAATATATAAATGCAAGACCGTCACAGCTATCAGGAGGTCAAAAGCAAAGAGTAGCTATAGCAGGAATTATGGCTATGAAGCCTGATTGTATAGTGCTTGATGAGCCTACAGCTATGCTTGATCCCGATGGACGTAAGGAGGTTGTCTCGACAGTACAATGGCTAAACCAACATGAAAATATAACTGTTTTACTTATAACTCATCATATGGATGAGGTAATTAATGCAGATAAGGTATTTGTTATGGAGCAGGGGAAGATAGTGATGCAGGGAACCCCAAGAGAAATATTTTCAAGGATTCCCGAGATAAAAAAGTATCGCCTGGATGTTCCGCAGGTAACTGAGCTAGCCTATGAGCTAAAGAATGCAGGGGTGGATATTCCGGAAGGAATATTATCTGTTGATGAGTTTGTGCAGGCCTTAGAAAACCTAGGTGCATAATCTGTAAGAGGATAGCCTATAACAGCTTTATATAGTAACAGGGATAGCTAACAATAGATATTAATAGATGGCAGGTGATATATTTGCAGATAGTATTTGATCATGTGGATTATGTATACAGTAGTGGAACTAGTTTCGAGAAGCATGCT
>CAZDWP010000411.1:0-1848 GCA_964508985.1 uncultured Herbinix sp.
TTCCACACTATGTTATGAATTTTAGGAAGGAATTCAAGGAGACTGTCATAGATTATTTCGTATCAGAATATGTCATGGCACGAACCCCGAATCCTTGTATTGCATGTAATAGATTTGTTAAATGGGAGGCACTTCTTGCAAGATCCTTGTCTATTGGTGCTGATTATATTGCTACCGGTCATTATGCGAGCGTAGCAAAGCTTCCTAACGGTAGATATGCAATTAAAAACTCAGTGACTAAGGCAAAGGATCAAACCTACGCTTTATATAATCTAACTCAGTATCAGCTTGAGCATACTTTGATGCCGGTTGGTGACTACTCTAAGGATGAGATTAGAGCTATTGCTAATGAGCTTAAGCTTCCTGTGGCTAATAAGCCTGACAGTCAGGAGATTTGCTTTGTAGCAAACAATGATTATGCGGGATTTATTAAGGAGTATCTAGAGGATGAGGATAATAAAAGGATTATAGAGGAGAAGAGAGCACTCTATATGATGAATATGGAGAGAGCGGGGTATGGATTTACTCCCGGTAACTTTGTTGATACCTCTGGAAATATTCTTGGAAAGCATCAGGGCTTAGCCCATTATACTATAGGACAAAGAAAGGGCTTAAATATTTCCCTGGGAAGACCTGCGTTTGTTATGAAGCTTGATCCGAAGACCAATGAAGTGCTAATAGGAGAAGCAGGTGATGTATTTACAGACCGTTTCTTCGTAAGTGACTTGAATTTCATGGCTATAGAGAATCTGGAAGATGAAATGGTAGTTAATGCAAAAATTCGCTACGGTCATAAGGGTGCAAGGTGCACCATTAAGAGGACAGCAGAGGATGAAATCCTATGTGTATTTGATGAGCCCCAGAGGGCGGTAACCCCTGGACAGGCAGCAGTATTTTACAAGGACGACTATGTAGTTGGTGGAGGAGTCATAGTTTCTTCATTATAGGTTTGCCTTCTTTGAAGATGGTATAATAGTTGTAGCCTATTTCTTTAAGAAGATTTTCTGCACGATCGAAATCATAAGCAAGATGCTCGGGTAAATGGGCATCGGAACCGATTGTGAGAATTTCACCACCTAGTTCCTTATATCTTTTAATAATCTCGGTCTTGGGATGTGGATGCCCAAGGCCGTATTTGTATCCAGAAGTATTAACCTCTATTCCTTTTCCGTGTTTTATTAGAGCTTTTAGTATCTCATCAAGGACATCGGCATAATACGGATATGAGTATCCCTTATATTGTACCTTAGTGCTTGGGGCATAGCGGACGATATAATCGATATGGCCACATACATTAAATCCTTTGAAGCTTTCACAGCCTTCTTTAATAGCCATAAAGCATTTGAGTATTCCTTCCTCCTCGGTCCCATTCTCCCAGTATTCTGGATAATATGGATCGATTTGATCTACTACATGGACAGAGCCAATAACAAAATCAAAGGAATATTTGCCCACAAGCTCATTCATGCGATCTATTACCTGGGGCTGTATTCCGAGCTCTATGCCAGTAAGAATCTCGATCTTAGATTGGTATTTATCCCGCATAATTTCCAGTTTTTTAAGATAATCCTCAGTCTCTAGCTGAAATTCGTACTTATATTTATTGGGATAGTCATAATCCATATGATCCGTAAAGCATATGGTTTTTAGACCCAGTTCAATTCCCTTATTAATCATTTTCTCCATAGTAGACTTTCCGTCGCTGGAAAATTCAGAATGTACATGAAAGTCAGCAGTTATCATATTTATCTTCCTCCTTTAGTCCTCGGCTTTATTAATATCTGAGATGTCTGTATCGGCTACCATGGAATAGTTAGTATTGTATATGACGAATCCAGGAGCCTTGCC
>CAZDWP010000412.1:0-1848 GCA_964508985.1 uncultured Herbinix sp.
CAGGTCCGTCTCCCTTGGCGTTAACAGGCTGATTAGTTTTCGTTTCTCTTGTTCTATCTCGTCCATTTGATGCTCAGGTGTTGGTAAGTCCAAAGATACACCAGGTTCTTTTAACTTGCTTTCTGTGTGCCGCTTTTGTTTCAGCCTGCCAAACAGAGCCATTAATTCACCTCCTAATAAAAAGTCAATATAGTTGTATTGAGATATTTCTATATTTATTTTCATCCATTTATACTTAAAATTCTATTCATTAATTATAATGAATAGACACAAAAACCGCCTCATTAGTTCTAATGAGACGGTTTTTTCTTGAAAACACCTTTGAGTTCTTATGCCTTTTCTTACTAATCTTTAATGTAATCCTTAAAGAGAATTATTAATTCAGCCCGGCTATTAATGGTTAATTTGCGATAGACTGCAGTACAATATGTGTTTACTGTCGAGTATGCAATAGATAAAATCCCCGATATCTGTCTGAGTGTATAACCTTCTAGAAGAAGCTTACATACTTCTATTTCCCTTCTACTTAAGCGATAGCCTGCAAATAAGTCTTTTTGTCTATTATCTATTTCTGATCTGCCTGCATCCTTCACCCAATCGTTATATTGCTGAGCTTTTACCAGACTTGGCGATAGTATCAGAAATATCAACAGAAATGCGGTTGTAACAATCGATGCAATTATCGAAAACTGAACGGTATCAATACTTGAAATCACTCTTCCTATTACTACTCCTGAGATGCCTCCGCACAATCCTATTAAAAATATAGATAGCTTTACATAACGCATGCTATTATATTTCTTACCGACAACAGCCAATATATAATACATGTTTATCATACCAATAGTACCACCTATACCCATTAGTATTGCAAACACTGTCAGCATCTGAGGGATATCGTCTATAAAAGCATTGCAAATCAGTCCCATTGCTATAGTACTGAATGTTATATTATTAAGCCATATGTATGCTCTTCTATACATTGCATTTAGAATAAAATAAAGTATACATCCAATTAGTCCCCCGACATAATACCAAAGATGTACATCTGCATGATTTTGTGCCGATATATTTAATATTCCCTTTCCTATACCTTTGCATAGAATTGCCACTGCACAATTGTTTAGTAAGGTAAGATAAATCCTCGGTGTGATTTCTGGAGCATCTATAAGCTCCCCCGAATAATTCACCAGACTGCTTTTCTTAAAGAAAATCGTTGCCAGCAAAGCCGTCACTAGTATTGAAAAAGAAAAAATATAGACTCCATATCCAGTTAATTTATCTTCAAAATATATAATATCAATAAACATAATCAGGTTTATAAGTACATTACTACATAATACCGAATAAAACTTCTCGGTATTATTCATTACAAATACAAATGGAATTAGGATACTTATATTGACTATACCAAGAGTAATACCAAATACGGTTAAAGAAGAAAGCTGAAGGGAGGTATTACTTGTCATCATAAAGAGGCCCATACCTGTTACTATTAATATGGCTCCAACTCTGGCCGTCTTAACAAACCATTCCTTACGTATAATTAATACAAAGAAAGCGGAAGAAAGAAGATTAATAGAATGCAACATACTCCGAAGTCCTGAAGAAATTACATTTTCCGTAACTGGCGAGGCTGTCCACCATGTGGTGAATACTATTACCCATGCATAGTAAACAATCCATATAAAGATATATGGTAGATTTGATTTCCTAATTGCTCTTACATTAACTACATTTCCAAGACACCTATCTCCTGTCCCTAATATGTCGGGATTTCTCGTAGACTTAAGCACCTGATTTTCCCCCTCAGATGAATAATGATTATCTGTTTGTACGCTGTAATAT
>CAZDWP010000413.1:0-1829 GCA_964508985.1 uncultured Herbinix sp.
TACAAAAAAATATCCCGTATTTATACGGGTTGTGGCGTTTCACAAACGCCTAGTAAATAAATATACCAGGAGGTGGGAAGGTAATGCAGGATGATTTTGAAGTAACTAAATTTATGCTTCCCACATCTTATTATGATGAAGATGAAGCAGAGTATGTCATAAGCTTTATAGAGAATTTAAAACACACAAAAGGCCAGTGGCACAATCAGCCTTTTATATTACTACCTTGGCAAAAAGAAATTATACGTAACCTATTTGGTGTAAAGAAACAAGATGGCTATAGGCAGTTTACAACAGGCTATGTTGAAATCCCTAAAAAGCAGAGGAAGACGGAACTAGGAGCTGCTATCGCTTTATATATGTTAATAGCAGATGGAGAGTGGGGAGCAGAGGTTTATAGCTGCGCAGCAGACAGAGCACAGGCTAGTCTAATATACACAGTAGCAGTGGATATGATAGGCCTTTCCCCTGCTCTTAGAAAAAGATTAAAGATAGTAGCCTCTCAAAAGAGAATTGTCTACCCTGCTATGAACTCATTTTATCAGGTGCTATCAAGTGAAGCTTTTAGTAAACACGGAATAAACCCTCATGCAGTTCTGTATGACGAACTTCACGTAGCTAACAGAGAAATGTTTAATGTCATGACCCACGGGGCCGCAGATGCAAGGCGTCAACCCATTAACTTTTTAATTACTACAGCAGGAAATGATCGCCATAGCATAGGATTTGAAGTCCATCAAAAAGCTGAAGACCTTATAGAAGGTAGGAAGCATGACCAGACCTTTTATCCAGTGATCTACGGAGCAGGGGAAGACGAGGACTGGACTGATCCTAAAGTTTGGCGAAAGGCTAACCCCTCTTTAGATGTTACGGTAGCCGAAGAAAAGATGGCCATTGCCTGTGAGAATGCCAAGCAAAACCCAGCCGAAGAAAACCTATTTAGGCAACTAAGACTTAATCATTGGGTCAAACAATCTATCAGATGGATGCCAATGTGTGAATGGGATGCATGTGCGTTTGAAGTAAATCCTGATGAGTTAATAGGCAGGGAATGTTACGCTGGGCTAGATTTATCAAGTTCAATTGATATAACGGCTTTAGTACTTGTATTTCCACCTAGGGATGAAGATGAGAACTATATGGTACTCCCATATTTTTGGATTCCAGATGAAAACTTAAGACTAAGGGTAAGACGAGATCATGTGCCTTATGATGTTTGGGAAAAACAAGGCTACATTAAAATGACTGAAGGGAATGTGGTACACTATGGTTTTATTGAAACATTTATTGAAGAGCTTGGGAAAAAATATAATATTAGAGAAATAGCGTATGATCGCTGGGGGGCAGTACAGATGAGCCAGAATTTAAATAGCGCAGGATTTACAGTCATTCCGTTTGGGCAAGGATATAAGGATATGAGTCCGCCAACGAAAGAGCTGATGAAGTTAACGTTAGAAAAGAAAATATCCCATGGGGGTAATCCTGTGCTTAGGTGGATGATGGACAACATCCATATAAAGATGGACCCAGCAGGAAATATTAAAGCTGATAAAGAGAAGTCAACTGAAAAAATAGATGGGGCTGTAGCAACGATCATGGCACTAGATAGAGCAATCAGGAATGAAGGAAGTAGCGGAAGTGTTTATGACGATAGAGGCATATTAATCCTTTAGTTGTTATCATGTCTATGGTATAGTTTATATAAGAACGTGCATATGATGCAATTGTAGTAGATGTGAAGTAGAGATTAACTTTATAGGCTTTTAAATAAATAGCAAATCGTAAGGGGGTCAATAACAAATGATATTAAAGACATTAGTTGAAAATAC
>CAZDWP010000414.1:0-1825 GCA_964508985.1 uncultured Herbinix sp.
TGTTAGATCATATGCTGCTGCAAACAACAAGATTAAATGTAGTCATGTCCATGGCTGATCAAATCTGTCTTGCCATCAGTTATTGCATAAATCAGCTAAAGTCTAATTTATTAAAAGAGGTGTATTGAATACTAAAAATCAATCATCCCATGTTCTGTCTGTGAAATTGTACGGCTTCGGATATATTAGATGCATTTCCCGCCGTAATTATACTAATTAACGATTCTACCCTATCAAGGGTGATAAGGTCTTTACCGATAACAGGCTCATATTCGCTGGCTATCTTTAAGGTTAAGGCCTTTATTTTATTCTCAGCTTGAGCAGTCTTAGCAACTACAGCTACATTATCTGCCTTTATACTTGCAATCTTTTCTTCATATTGCTTCCTGATTTCAGAAGTAATAATCTGAATAGTTGTATTCTCAAATGTAAGCAGAGCTTCCTTCTTCTGCTTGGCTATATCTGCCACCTCATTATCAAGCTTTTGCAGATCTTCATCAAAATTCTCCAAGCCGTATGAGCTTTCATCCCTATCCCTTTTTATACTTTTCTTTATGGCCTTGATTTTCTTCTTGTTATTTATAATCTCATGGCGTAGTTCACGGATCTGCTTAAGGATTTCGCTATGCTTGTCCTTTGTAATATTGCCAATGAGCAGATATAATCCGCCGAAGACTATTACAGTTGCTACATATATAAGTACAAGGTATAGGATTTTCTCCTCGGGAAGAACAAAGAAATATATGCCACAGGGAATAATTAATAATGTAAGTAAAAGGGCTAACAATACAATCACAATATCACTAAAATATCTAGTATAGTATAGAGCATAATAAAGCTTAGTATTACAATAAGAAGGAACGCGCTTCTGCTTAAGTAGAGTCTTTGCCTCCAGTTTAAGCCTATGGTTTTCCTCCCTAAGCGTAGCTGTCTCTTCATCAATTCGCTCGGATACTTTCTTATTCTTGCGCTTATCCCTTTTATCCTTAATCTTTTTAATACCGGACCTGGTCTTATCAAGCTGCTTGTCATAAGCGATTTCTATCTCGGCTCTTCTTTTCTTTACTGTTGCCTGAACCTCATCTGATGCCGCTTTTTCCAGGCTCTGAATACTCTTTTCATTTTTGTCTTCTTCTAATACAAGGTTATCATAATTTTCTTGGTAGCCACGAAGCTCTAGAAGATTCTCTTTTATTTCATTTAATTTATCTACACCACCGGTTAATAAATTACCTTCATCCATGACATTTTCCCCCTGGTATTTTATATGTTTATACGTTAAATTCTATACTCATTTTACTACTTGGTCAAGACCGGGCTTATGGAATTATTCCTTCTTTGCTGCTTCCTTAAGCTCTTGGGCTGTGGGATAATCCAAGCTCTCATCCATAGCAAGGTCCTTATATATAAGCATACGAACGCAGTCCTTTAACTCGGGAGTCAGCTTTACGAATTTCTTCTTCTCAACCCCTGCCGCAAGAGCTCTATAGTCCTTATCCTCTGAATCTATCATAGCTTCTTTGATTAGGATATAGTACATCATAAGACGGCTTCCTTGATTATTATTCAAAAGGCCAGCAAGTATCTCCTCTACCTTTTGTTTTTGTGGTTCGCCGTAGGGAAATATTTTTTTAAAATAGCTCTGATATTCCTCTTCTCGCTCTTCCTTACTCTTGTAAGTAAACCCAAAAATACTAGCCATTCATTATCACCTCTCCTCCTTAATATGTACCTCCAGCATAGTTTCTGTTACATAATAAGTATGTTTAAATTTCAAAATCTATAGTACCATATATTCTATCCACTTCTTTCGGAAGATTATTTG
>CAZDWP010000415.1:0-1813 GCA_964508985.1 uncultured Herbinix sp.
CTAGACTGCTTATATACCTGCTGCTTGTATTTGGGAGTTGCCGAGTTAATATCCTCTATATCAAACACCAGCTTTTTTAGGGGTGTTCCATGCCAGGTCTGTAAGAAGACATTTCCTCCTCTCTTAATCATCCATGCCGGTTGTCTGCTGTTAAATACCATATATCCACATCGTGCTAGATAGTAATAGTAGCTTAAACTGAAACGCTTTATTTTTTTATGTTTGAAGGGAATATTTGTTCTTCTTTTATTGATAATCCAAATACATTTATATTTACCTGGTAAATTAGCGGAAATATATTCATAAATATATTTTGGACTGTCAGAAAAGCTCTTGCCAAAAAAGCTTTCAAATAAAATGTAATTCTTAGCCATAGGTCTCTTTAAAAATACATGGGTATATAAGAACCTACCTAAAGTCTTTTTGTCCCGTAAAATTTTTTTTAATTTCTTATATGCTAAATGTAGCTTAACTATCTGGATTGATTTATTAACATCCTGCCTGATAAGAGCTCTAATGAGACGCTTTCTATAGCCCTTAAGCCTTTTAATAACCTCTCTATCTAATTCTTTAAAGAGCTTACTCATTATAATAAAATTATCTTCACGCCATATATCATTTGCACTTCTCTTAAGCCTTGGAGCATATACTCTCGTATAGTAATACACATATTTCTTGTCAAATCTACATTTCAAATCAGATGTTTTCTGTATCCGCCTAATAGTCTCATAATATGTCTCTACATATTCTTTGAAGCGATTAGGGTCTCTTATTTGCGAGAGAGCCGGGAAATTAATTGTATCATTATGCTTGCGCTTGACATATACAGCTCCAAATCTTTTTTTATATCTATTAGTTATCGATAATACCTCCATAAGAAATGGTATGTCTGAAAAATATACAAGGTTTTCAGGAAAACGAAGCTTATTTTCCTCGATTAAGCTCCGTCTAAAAAGAATATTTAGAACCGAGATATTCCTTATACCCTTTCTTTTGCTCACAAGTATACGATATGCCATTCTTGTTCTGGCTTCTAGGCGATGTAAAAGCTCCCCCTGCGTTAGCTGGTCATCACTTATATTATTATCTTCATCCGCTATACGGCTTTTCCTATCCTTTATATCCTGCTTCGAATCCTTGCCTTCATAGTTATCATCATTATCAATATCAGATGTGCTATCAGAATCCTCCAAGTTATCCCTGGAGCCTTCCTCCCTATCTTCCTCCATCTTTAATTCAGGTGATGGGATGTCATTTTCATCCTTTTCCTCCTCCTGGTCATGGGCTTCTTGCCTTTCTTGCTTCCTTAAAAGATATACACTTCTTTGAAACCAGGTCGGTTTCTTTTTGCCATATGTGATGTCATCGTCTCTTTCGGAAGCTCCGGCAACAAGCAGCTCAATAGTATCCTCATATAGATAATCATCACTATCAAGAAAATATATATAATCTCCTCTTGCCATATCCAGTCCAAGATTTCTGGCTGCTGCTACACCTGTTTTATCGCTTAGATGGTAAATATTTAAATCAAGCTTATCTCCATATTCAGAAAGGCAAGCCAGGTCCTCTTCTGGTGCATGGTCACTAATTAGAACAACCTCTATATCGCCATATGTCTGTGCAACTAAGCTATCTAGACAATCTCTTAAATATGCCTCTCCCTTATGAAAAGGAATTATTATGCTAACTCTCATCATCCAGCCTCCCTTCTTATCGAGATAATAGTTATACCATTATTTTCTCCTTGATTTTATATATTAAACACTAAATAAGAAGCATATTTCCTTAACCAGGAAATATGCTTCTTATAATT
>CAZDWP010000416.1:0-1058 GCA_964508985.1 uncultured Herbinix sp.
GATGCACCTAGTATCCTCCATATCCTCCTTAGAGGTATTAGCTCTTACTGTATCGTCATATCTTCCCTCAAGGCTGACTCTACGAACCTTCGGAAGCTTATCTACCATCTCTCTTGTAATACGTATTCCGACACCGCTGCCTACCATTAGAAGGTAAAACACATCCACTAAATCAGAAAACTTTTCAATATTAGTAAAGGCACAATTGTAATTGGACAAGGGATACTTCTCCACCACCTCTGTGCCACCCATGTAAAGAGTTCTTCCTGATGTAAAAGTCTTTAGATTAAAGAGTCTGTCAAAAAGCTGTTCGGCTTCTTTTACTTCCTCTTCAGTATTAATACTTTGACCCATCCTCTTCTTATGCTTGATGCCCAGGTTAATATTATACTCTGTGGTTCTAAGAACCGTCTCATACCAAGTCTCCCGCCTTTTTTTCTCTTCCAGGTATCTGGAATAGGTTCTTAGATAAACAAACTCACCAATATGGCTAAGTGGGCTATTATTATTACGATATGTAGTTAAAAATTCTTCAGACAATAAATGTTGCATTTGCTTCCTCCTATCCTGTTATCCGATGTAATCTATAATATAATGCTACTATATCTTAATACTATACGCTATTCGCTTACAAATAATATAAAGCACAATATGTTGTGTTCATATTATACATAAATACAATATGTATGTCAATATCTAATTGATAACAATTATCATCTTTGGGAATTATTGCTGTCAAATTAATAACAACTACATAGACTTGCAAAATCTAATAAAAAGGTTTATAATTGGGGAAATCTATATATAAGATGCGTTGATAAAAGCTACGATTTAAGAAATCTTCAGAGAGCCGATGGTTGGTGCGAATCGGTGACAGACTAAATCCTTCCACTTTTGGAGCAATTGACGATGAGTCAAAGATTAGTACCCTTTATAGTACTTTCGAGTGGCCGGTAATAGTTTACGGCAATTTGGGTGGCAACGCGGAAACCTTCCGTCCCATGTTAATGGGATTGAGGGCATTTTTTATTGTAAATATTATAATTATACGTAATATA
>CAZDWP010000416.1:1158-1810 GCA_964508985.1 uncultured Herbinix sp.
GGAGGATATTTCCTCCGTTGTAAGCAGTGACAATATTATAGGTAGTATAGGAGGATATTTCCTCCGTTGTAAGCAGTGACAATATTATAGGTAGTATAGGAGGAAAAGATGTTAGATTTAAAATTTGTAAGAGAAAACCCCGAAGTTGTTAAACAAAATATCCGGAATAAATTTCAGGATCATAAGCTTGAATTGGTTGATAAGGTTATTGCTCTTGATCTCGAAAACCGTAATGCAAAGCAGGAAGCTGATAATCTAAGATTTGAGCGCAATACCATGTCCAAGCAAATTGGCGCATTGATGTCACAGGGTAAAAAAGAAGAAGCCACAGAGCTTAAGAATAAGGTTACACAGCAGTCCGAACGCTTGAAGGCCCTTGAGGAGGTTGAAGCCGAGCTAGGTGAGAAGATAACGCAGATTATGATGATTATACCAAATATAATAGATTCCAGTGTTCCAATCGGTAAGGACGATAGCGAAAATGTTGAAATAAAGCGCTACGGTGAACCGGTTGTTCCAGATTTCGACATACCCTATCATATAGATATTATGGAGAGCAAAAGCGGTATTGACTTAGACAGTGCCAGAAGAGTCGCCGGTAATGGCTTCTATTATCTAATGGGAGATATCGCAAGACTTCATTCAGCTGTTA
>CAZDWP010000417.1:0-1806 GCA_964508985.1 uncultured Herbinix sp.
ATGTAAAGATTAACCAGGATGCAGCCCGTTTTGGATATGACAGTGTAGATACTAAATATCCTCATCTGGGAGGAGAATTTAAGGATAACATGCTCATAAATGGCAACCAAGCTGTGGCTCTTGGCGCTATCGCTGCTGGTCTAAAATTCTATAGTGCATACCCCATGTCACCTGGTACACCTATAATGGAGTATCTTTCAAAGCATGGGATCTCTACTGGAGTGGTAATGGAACAGGTTGAGGATGAAATTGCAGCGATTAACATGGCTATTGGAGCTTCATATGCTGGAGTTAGATCAATGACAGGAACCTCAGGAGGCGGCTTTGCACTTATGGTAGAAGCCTTGGGATTATCAGGTATAGCCGAAATCCCTGTAGTAATTGTAAATGTTCAGCGTCCGGGGCCTGCTACAGGATTACCTACCCGAACCGAGCAAAGCGATTTAAAATTCACCATCTTTGCTTCTCATGGAGAATTCCCAAGAATGGTAATCTCCTTACGAAATCATACTGATGCATTTTATCAGACAGCTCGTGCTTTTCACCTGGCTGACAAATATCAGATACCTGTACTGCTACTTAGCGATCAGTACCTAGGTGATTCCACTTCCACTGTCCAAATGTATGATGCATCAGAGATTGCAAGCAATACACCGATCATCTCTACAGAAGAAGATAGTGATTATATGAGATATCTTATTACTGATAACGGAATATCTCCAAGACGAGTTCCGGGAAAAGGTAATTATTTTGTTACTGCCGATAGTGATGAGCATGACGAACGTGGATATATAACAGAAAGTGCAGAAGTACGTGTCAATATGGCTGATAAACGCGCACGTAAGCTTGACGGACTAATAAGTGAGTTAGAGGAACCCGACTTCTTTGGTGTAGAAGATTGTGATATACTACTGGTCGGTTGGGGCTCCACATACGGCCCAATTAAGGAAGCAGTACAAGCACTTAATAAAGATTCCGATGACAAATTTGGAGCATTAGTATTCGGTGATATTTATCCCTTACCTACTAAGCTTTTGCTTGAGATGGTTGATAAAGTAGATATGATAATCAATATAGAGCAAAATTCCACAGGACAACTGGCTGGACTAATTCGAGAAACAACCGGAATTAACTGCAGTAACAGTATATTAAAATATGACGGTCGTCAGATTTCGGGAGAAGAAATCGTAGACAGGCTACAAAATTTATTACACGAGGAGGGCTACTATGAATAAATCCTTTAGCACATTTGAAACCGCATGGTGTCCCGGCTGTGGTAATTTCAGCATATTAAATTGTCTAAAGACTGCATTAGAGGAATTAGGCAAGGATCCACACGAAGTTCTTATGGCAGCCGGTATAGGCCAGGCGGCTAAAACGCCTCAATATATCAGCGCAAATACCTTCTGTGGACTACACGGTAGAAGTCTACCGGCTGCAACGGCTGCAAAGATTGTGAATGAAGGTCTGACAGTTGTTGTTAATACCGGTGATGGTGATTCATACGGTGAAGGCGGAAATCATTTCATACATGCCATACGCCGCAATGTTAATATCGCTCATTTTGTTCATGACAATCAAATATATGGACTTACTAAGGGACAATCCTCTCCAACCACTGCAACAGGACAATTAACCAATGCACAGGCAGATGGTAACCTAAACTCACCACTTAATCCTGTTCTTATGGCTATAGCAGCAGGTGCAGGATTTGTTGCAAGGTCCTTTAGTGGTGATGCAAAGCACCTTACAGCCATGATGAAGGAGGCTATATCCTATAAGGGATATGCACTGGTAGATATATTT
>CAZDWP010000418.1:0-1799 GCA_964508985.1 uncultured Herbinix sp.
TTATATGCTATATAAATTTTTAACCTCCATAACAATCTAAAAATTTATATAGCATATAACGGAGGTTTTAACCTCCATAACAATCTCCTTAAGTCGTAAATGATAATAATTATCAATATACACCATTATGTTACATTAATCAAGGACTATATAGAAATTATCCTAGTTAAGTAATTCCTTCCTGTACTTAGCGGGAGTCAAATTATTCTTCTCCGTAAAAATCTTATAAAAATACCCTTTATTGGAATAGCCCACCTTCGTGGCTATATCATCTATAGTAAGATTTGTATGAAGAAGAAGACTTTCGGCTTCCCCAAGACGAAGATTTTGGACGTATTGTGTATAAGTCATTCCGGTTCTTAATTTAAGTAGGCGATTAAAATAATCCTCATTAAAGTGAAAATGCTCAGACAGTTGCTTGATGGATATATCTCTATAATTTAGCTTTATGTAATTTGTAATCTCCTCAAATAACAGCCAGTTCATTTTCTGCTGCATCTTACTGGACAGAGAAATATCATAACTAGAGCTAAGTAGGGTAAATATTCGCATCAGAAGCCCATGACATATATAGGAGGAGGCCTTATCATGGAGAATTAATTCATTCATAAGAGCAAGTAAATGCTCCTCAATTTTATTGCTTGATGGATCAATAGGCTTAAAATGCAGATATTGCCATAGATTCTTCTGCTTAAGCAAGGCGGTTTGAAGAAAGGATATTATTCTTTCATCTGCAACTTGATTAGATATTATGCTATCGAACATTTCATTGGCAATTCCTATAAAAAGAATACAGGCAGAATCTGAGTCCAGACAATCTTGGTGAAGACAATTTTTATCTATAAGGCATAGCTCACCTTGATTAAATATTATATCCTTACCTAGAATTCGTTGATGAAATGTTCCCGATATAATATATGCAAGCTCCAAATACTCATGGGTATGCATCTGGGTTTTGCAGCCTTGCTCAAAGTTCATGCCGTAGGAAAAGGAAACAGCAGATGGTTTTATAGTGCCATATAGCCTGTTGTTGGGATATATAGTCCAGCAAAGGGCAAAAACTCCTTCTTCTCCGGAAAGAGGATAGGTTTTCCGGTCTTCTATATGAAGGGAATATTCCGGACACATGATTCTAGAGCCAATGTGGCTTCCTTCTTCCAGCAGGTTTGGATCGTTACATGATATATCTTCACACAAATGCTTAAGTGCCATAGTCACCCTCCTTTGCCTTGATATATATAATTATAAAGTAATTTTATTATAGAATCAATAGTTTGGTAGTCGTATTAGGTAACTTTATTTATTAATAAGAGGTTTTAAGAAATTGCTAATTTTGGAAAAGCTATATATTATGTTATGTAGAGGATAGTATATTGAAGGAGGATAATTCCTCCGTTAGCAGCACTGAAACAATAATAATAATTGAGGAGGACAATTCCTCCGTTAGCAGCACTGAAACAATAATAATAATTGAGGAGGAATGGATATGACTAAGAAAAATTATGTATTTTGGTTTGCTACAGGCTCACAGGATTTATACGGTGATGAATGTCTTGCCAACGTTGCAGAGCATTCAAAAATAATTGTAGATAAGATGAATGAATCAGGCTTACTACCATTTAAGCTAGAATGGAAACCTACTTTACTTGACAGCGTATCAATTCGTAGACTGTTTAACGAAGCTAACTCAGATGAAAACTGCGCAGGTGTTATAACATGGATGCATACTTTTTCCCCGGCAAAATCATGGATTTTAGGCCTTCAGGAATTCAGAAAGCCACTGCTTCATCTGCATACAC
>CAZDWP010000419.1:0-1795 GCA_964508985.1 uncultured Herbinix sp.
TGAGAAGCTACCAGCTGATAAGCGATATGAGTTTACTAGCTTAGTTAATTCTCAATTAGAGCGAATAGATTGGCTTGTGGCATCACTTCTTAAAATGTCCAAGCTTGATGCAGGTGTAGTCAAGATGAAAAAGGATGCCATTTCGGCAGCAGGATTGATAGAAAGTGTTCTTCAACCATTTCTCATACCTATGGAGATAAAAGATATTTCCTATGCTAAAGAAGTCGACAATCTTGAGATAGTCTGTGATGAAATGTGGACTAGGGAAGCACTTATAAATATATTGAAAAATTGCATAGAGCATACGCCAGAGGGTGGCAATATAAGCCTATCGGTTAAAGATAATGTATTATATTCGGAAATAATTATATCGGATAATGGGTCGGGTATTCGAAGGGAGGACTTGCCCCATATATTTACACGCTTCTATAGAGGCCAGAATGCCTCATCGGATAGCGTGGGAATTGGATTAGCCATGTCATATAGTATTATTAAGAAGCAACAGGGTGATATACAGGTTAAGAGTGAGCTGGGGAAGGGAAGTGCTTTTTCTGTTAGACTATATAAATCTGTTATTTAAGAATGAACATGAAATACCCCACCTTTATACTGAGATGAAGATGGTAAGTTTCTGGACTATAAGTAATTAAGTGACAATTTTGTAAGACTTATAGTCACCGAGCTGTCATCTCAGTATTATATACTCGTAAATGAACAAAAAACCAGATGACTTTTAAAGTCAAGTCACAATCGATTTAGTATGAGTGACATCAGGAACTAGGAAGGGATGAAATAACATATGGAAATATTACGAGTAGAGAATCTTACAAAGATATATGGCAAGGGTGATACAACCGTTACGGCACTTGATCATGTATCATTTACGGTAGAAAAGGGGGAGTTCATTGCAATAATCGGACCATCCGGCTCCGGTAAATCCACACTTTTACACATGCTAGGAGGAGTGGATACGCCAACATCGGGTAAGGTATATATCGATGAAACAGATATTTACAAGCTAAATGAATCTAAGCTGGCGATATTTAGGCGAAGACAGATTGGCCTTATTTATCAATTCTATAACCTGATACCGGTTCTAAATGTTGAGGAGAATATAACATTACCTTTACTGCTAGATGATAGAAATATAAAAAAGGAGGAGCTAGAGGAGCTTATAACCACATTAGGTGTTGGGGATAGAATAGAGCATCTACCTAATCAGCTATCTGGGGGACAACAGCAGAGGGTATCGATTGGTCGTGCCCTGGTAAATAATCCTTCAATAGTATTGGCCGATGAGCCTACCGGTAATCTAGATAGTAAGAATAGCGAAGAAATAATCAGCCTACTAAAGCTATATAACCAGAAGTATAATCAGACCCTAATTATCATTACTCATGACGAAAATATAGCACTACAAGCCAACAGAATCATCAGCATTGAGGATGGCAAAATTGCTAAGGATGAGGTGATTAGGTAATGAATATCATGAACAAGGTTACTCTAAAAGGCCTGTTAAAGAATAAGACCCGTACCATAGTCACAATTATTGGAGTGATTCTATCTACGTCAATGCTTACAGCAGTTACAACATTTATATCCAGTCTCCAGAACTATGTTTTAGAATACACAATTGCCGATAAGGGTGACTGGCATGGTGCTTTCTATGATATAGATATGAAAGACTATAGCTCTCTTAAGGAAAATGATCAATTAGATGAGGTTGCCTTAACCCATTTGACTGGCTATTCAATGTTTGAGGGTGGTATTAATAATAGCAAGCCGTATCTACGTG
>CAZDWP010000420.1:0-1783 GCA_964508985.1 uncultured Herbinix sp.
CCATGTTTTCAATAAATGTACCGTAACCTTTAGTTGAATCCTGTATAAATACATGGGTTACAGCACCTATTATCTTATTATTTTGAATAATTGGACTTCCGCTCATTCCCTGTACTATACCGCCTGTTAAGTCCAGCAGTTCTTCATCCACAATCTTAATTACAATACCCTTACTATGATTGGAATTGCTAATATCAATTTTTTGAATATCGATTTCATAATCCATTATAGTGCCATCTACCATACAACGTGTATATGCTTTTCCTAACTTAACCTCTTGCTTCAAACCTATCTTTAAAGGTTTGAATTCATCCTTAATCCTATACTTTCGATTTACATCTCCAAATATGCCTTGGGATGTATTATTGGTAATGCTTCCAATTCTATATTTATCATTTTGCCTAATCATTCCGATTATTTCTCCGGGCTCTCCCTCCTTACCCTTCACTATGGACAGTATTTGTGCATCATAAATAGAGCCGTTATCTATCTCCATTAACCGTCCTGTATCGATATCGGTAATACCATGTCCCAATGCTCCAAAATGCCCGTCTGTTGATATAAAGGTCAATGTTCCTATCCCTTGTGTATCATCTCTAATCCAAGTACCAATCTTATAGTCTCCGCTAGCTGTTTTAACAGGGGTGATTCTTGTTGTTATAACTTCACCATTACGGCGAACTGAAAGACTAATATCCTTTCCCTCGGATTTTTGAATTTCCTCTATGAACTTTTCTTTCTGCATAACCTTAGTACTATTAATTGATAGAATATAATCACCCGATTTTAGTTTGTTATAAGACGGCTCATAATTCAGCCCATCCATGCCTGTTACCTCGTTATTACCAAGTACCAGGATACCATCTGTCTCTACTGCTATTCCTATAGGATATCCACATGGAATAAGCTCAACCTTATCAATAACGTCCAGTGATATGTTCTTATATTTAATTAGTCCAAATAACTTTAGGTTTATAATATACTGGCCTTTTCTTGATGATGAGATGGTAAATGGCTCATTAAGGTCAATATCAATTTGGTTTGAAGGTACTCTAGTATTATTTACACTTATTACACCTATGTCCTCTGTCTCAATGTTAGCCTTCAGCGGCATATTAAAGCTAAAGCTTTCTTCTCTGTCGACAACGATTTTGATTTCGTTGGGTATGTTTTTTTCAAGATTATATATTATTAAGTAAATTAATGCCGCTAAATTAAGCAAAAAAAAGGATATCAATATCCTTCTATATATCTTCTTCTTTCTCATTCCTTCACACCTCTGCCCTAGTTTTTACGATAAATCCTTAGATTATTGAAGAGGATGAACATTCTAATCAATAAAAAAGGATATACATAGTATTGTATATCCTTTGGCTTGATATTCGTTATTTTGAAGTTTAGATTTTGTATTTTTTAGAAGAGCTTGCAAGTTCCTTCATTTCTTTAGCATTTTCGATTACTCTCTCAGTAATAGTCGCCCCACTAAGAATTCTTGCCAATTCTTCAATTTTTTCATTATTATTTAAAGCCTTAATATTTGTCTCTGTTGTTCTGCCGTCAGTCTGCTTTTCAATTATAAAATGCTCGTCTGCCATGGCCGCAATCTGTGCCAGATGGGTGATACATATAATTTGATGATGCATTGCAATTTCGGATAGCTGCTCGGAAACCTTCTGTGCTGTCCTTCCACTGATTCCTGTATCGATTTCGTCAAAAATCAAGGTTTCAATATCATCCTTCTCAGCCAATACAGATTTTATACCCAGCATAATTCTGGAAAGCT
>CAZDWP010000421.1:0-517 GCA_964508985.1 uncultured Herbinix sp.
ATATGAAGTAGCACCTTGATTGTCTTTCGACCAATAATCACTTGCATGTTTAAATAAAATATCTGTATCTGAAGTATAACTGCGTTGTCTTACGTTTCTTGTAACGTTATTCACCCCGTAAAGCTGCACCATTGCACCAAATCTTTTATAATTTGCTCCAAGCGTTAAGTTGGCAGTATTCTGTGGAACACCTGTATAACCAATTGGAGGTCTATCTTCAGAATTTTTTATTATTCCGTCAGCATTGAAGTCAATTAAATTGTAGTAACCTGGCAGTTTAGCTAAGTCGTTTGTTTCTGTTGGAACACTCGCATAAACTTCGTCCCAGTTATTGTAAAAATCGCCCCGAATCAAACTTCTTACTTGACCTATAGGGTAGCCCGCATTTTTCAAATAATCGTATTCAAGCTCGGGGTCATCCCTAAATATCACTTCGTTCTCATTATGAGTAAGGGCTAATTTTGCATACAAAAGTACATCTTTTGTAATGTTTTTATTAAAACCCAGTTCTATTTCA
>CAZDWP010000421.1:527-1782 GCA_964508985.1 uncultured Herbinix sp.
AACGGATCATTACTGGACGCACCTTTTGGAGTAGTGTTCCGAACAAGATTGTTTACGAGCTTCAGCACATCCTTTTCATCATGCAGATAAGCAAAGGGATTATAACAATGACTGCGTTCTGTGTTAATGAGATCCAACACTCTGATTTCATAGCCCTTTGATTTTACTTGTCCTAAATTCGCACTTGGAGGTGTTGCACCAAAAAATGGAGGAACAGCTCTACTATTACCAGACATCAATATATCTGTTCTATCCTCTGTGTAGTAATCAAAATTTATTGAAACAAGATTTTTAAGAATACTAAACTCTAATCCAAAGTTGTTTTTCAATGCGGTTTCCCACCTGATATTTGGATTTCCTACTACAGATTCTCTATAGAAATAATAAGGACTCCAGCCATTAGAAGCTTCATTTAGTCTTGCTCTGCCGCCGTAAGCAAACTGTGATGAATATAACCATCTACCACCACTTACGCGGTCGTCACCTACAACACCAATACTGTATCTTAGCTTCAACCTGTCAACCCAATCTGCTTTAAAAAAATTCTCATTGGATATGTACCATCCAACAGCTACAGATGGGAAAAAGTCGTACCTATAACCAGGTCCAAATTGTTCTGAACCGTTATAAGCACCATTGGCCTCAAACATATATTTTGAATCATAATCGTATGTTGTTCTAAAAACCCAGTCTTCACGGTAGTTTTTAAACATACTTCCTCTTGCATTTTCTTCTCTTTTAAATAGTCCTAATGCAGAAACATTGTGCAGTCCAAATCTTCTTGCATAATTTATTTGCGCTTGATACATCATTCTGCGATAAACAGGAATATATCCAGACCAGTTTGCGTCGGTAATTCCTTCTTGCCTTATAGACCATGGTCTCAAAAACCAATCATACTCCTCATCGCCAAGTGGCAAAAGTACAGTGTATTCACTTGGGTCTTGATCAGGGCCTGTATATTTATCAGGATAAATTTGTTTAAATGGTACATTTGTTCGTGCTTCGTTTGGTCTTATACTATTCTGAACATCATATATACCACCTTCGGAACGAATGCTATTGTCGTAAAAGAATGACACCTTAGCTGTAAGGCCTTTTGTAATAAATTTCAAATCTTGTTCCAAGCTTAAATCAAAATTCAACTGCGTATTTCTGGTTTGCCTTAAACCTAAATTATATACAGCAGCCATAGGATTCTGAGTATCATTTCCTCCTTCTTGATAAGCACCCCATCTTCCATCCTCATGCATTG
>CAZDWP010000422.1:0-1771 GCA_964508985.1 uncultured Herbinix sp.
CTTCCATTAAATCATCCGCGTAAAATAATATCCGATTTCTTCCTTCTCTTTTCGAAGCATACATGGCAATATCGGCATTTTTAAGCAGTTCAGATGAGCTATCACCATTCTCAGGATATATAACTATTCCAACACTTGTTGAAATATAAAACAATCTATTATCATAGGACCATATCCTATTGGTATGCTTCAGTAGGTTTTCAACCTTTTCCATTATCTCTTCTTTAGACTCATACTGACTTAATATAGCAAACTCATCTCCGCCAAGTCTGGCAACAAAAGTGTTCCCCTCAACATTCTCAATTATTGCCTTGGCAAAATACTGCAAAAACGCATCGCCTGCTTGGTGGCCAATGGAGTCATTTATATTCTTAAAATTATCAATATCCATATAAACAATCTCAAAACTACTACCCCCTTCGCCTATATGTTTGCTAACAACTTGTTCAAACAGACGCCTGTTGGGTAGATTGGTAAGTGAATCATAGTAGGCCATATGTTTAATTTTCTCTTCGTATCTCTTGCGTTCCTCTATGTCAGTACCGATGGACACATATATTTTGCCTTCCTCACCAGACAAATGAAAAAGGGTTTTGCTACTCCACAGAATATCAACTCTTCTGCCTTCCTTAGTAATCATTGCTCCATCATAAATCAACGCCTCATCCATACTCTTAATCTCACTATAGGTATCCATGGCCAAGTAGGACCTGTCTTCAGGAACAAGCAAATCCCATCCGCAGCTATTAATCAGCTCTTCCTGTGTATACCCGGTGATCTTTTCACCAAATGGATTGATTGACAGAATCTTTCCGCTATCATCCCATGTAATAATTATTGACGGAGCTTCCATAATAATATTCTCATTCAGCTTCTTCTGATAAGTAAGCTCACTCTCAAGCTTAACTAATTCCTCATTGGTAAGCTTCAAATCTCGAAAGGCATCTTCCCTATTCTTATACTCTACATGCCATAGCTTTAACCTTCGTCTTAGCAGCCCGTAAACCAATAAGGTGGTAATAAGTACATAAAGCACACCTTTAATTGTCTGAAGGCTTTTGTATTTCTCTAGGTCGGGTAATATAAACCCTAGAATTTCATCAGATAATAGAATCCATAGACCCCCAAACAATAAATAAGTTATCGCTACCTTATATGCATCAAAGATATAGGGCATATTTTTCTCATCAGGCCATTTGTTTTTCTTATGTACCTTATTCTTCATCATATGTGCTCCCAAGGGGTATACTATTTAAGTACTTTCCTAGTGTTAGTGTATCAATTTGCTATAGCGTCAGATAATAAGTAACATTTTTTTAAATTAATTATATATTTATCATTATAAGGCAAATGCTAATTAATGTCAATAAAGTTTATTATTAGACATTAAACTATTGATTATCAATTAAAACGACATATGAAATATACCTAATCATTGAATTCTACCATCTTACCTTCCAACGGTCGCTGTATTCACCATTAAATTTTTCTGATGATTTTGTATTTTTTATTTCTTTGTCCCTTTCCTCTGATTGCTTTTCGCTTAGCATCTGTCTAAACAACTGCTCATCCATTGGTAAGTCAATCCAGCGGTCCATCCAATCAGACATATATGCTGCATTACTAATCGTTAACCCCTTTATGCCTTCAGTACCAGGTGATAATAATGCTTCTCCATACAATATAGCATTTGTAAAGTTTTGGAGTATTCCAATATGTCCAGTTTCAGGCTCCAGCTGAGCGAATTCTTCATAATTTATATCTATACTTG
>CAZDWP010000423.1:0-1768 GCA_964508985.1 uncultured Herbinix sp.
TAATAATATTATATTAGGTATATCCTGTCAATTAATATGAATTAATTGTAAGAATCTATCCATGCTTTCTAAACATAAAAAAGCCCAAAGCAATCTGCTTTGAGCTTACATCTTTATTCCTATGGCTCTATTATTACCTTTGTCCCCATATGGCAATTCTCCCAGAGAATATCCATTATATCATTATCAACTGCTATATAATAATAAACAGGAGCCTTGTCCAAATCTGAATTATTATCTAATAAGATGTCATTATCCTGATATTTTCTCCGTTTCCCTAGATAAGGTCATCTAATTATTGACCACTTACATATATAAAATGCAAAGTGCTTATGTATTATTCCACTCTGCATGTCCTTACATCATTATTATACTTCGATTCAACATATCTCAACCCGACTATTCCGACACATCTTCCACAGAATTTTCTGCTTCCATCTGCTGCGCTCTAAGAGCCCGTCTTTTTTTTCTCGCTTCCTCTGAGGAATACATTATAAAATCCTTAATGTTTCCCGCTTGCTTAATATGCTCTAATTCAAGCTTTGGATGTGTTGTATCACCAGTATAGCAGGTAATAGTTCCAAGCTTAAATATTCTCTCCATAAAACTCCTGGTCAATCTTACATCCTGTATCTTATACATATAACAGTCATCCTCTGTAATACTTAAGAAACCAGATGTAATCCTAAGCCTCTCCTCTGATATAGTATATTTAGTGTAGCTTAGTGGAAGGCCTAATAATTTTGTTCGTTTTCTTTCTACATACACCATGATTAAACCCCTTTTATTCTAACTATTTTATCTCTATTATTTCTGTTCTGGCATCTCTAGAAACTATTAGATTAATATCCGACATATCTATATCCTTTGTTACTTCAAATATCAAGACGGCTGGTATCTTTGCTCCTGATCTCACATTTAACTTAATATACTGCAGATCATTTTCCAGCAGTGCCAATTGAGGTTTGTATATGGTTCCCACATTTATATCTAGCTGATACTGAATAGATGCTTTGCCCAGATCAATAACTTTATTTATATCAGTTGTGTTTTCTACTGTAAAATCGACTACAAGCAGCTGATATCCGTCTCTTGGATCAAGAGAAAACACAAGATTCGACTCATCCTCTGGATATGTATCGACAAGCTTATAGCCGGTATATTGAATATCAAAGCCTGACTCTTCTACGACCTCTGATAATGTATAATTAATGTCATTAGTTGTATCTAAAGAGTAAGAACCATCTGTTTCATCCGTATCGCTCATATTATCTTCATCTACCTTAGGAATATCTGTAGGCTCAGGCTGGATATCATCCTCCATGGCTTCTTCGATTTCTGATGCTTCCTGATAATTAACCAGTGACAGTGAATACTTTTTATCATTTTCTAATAAACGATTTGCCATATATTCAGCAACTATATCAGTCTGAGCTTCATTTAAGGGATATTTTTTCATACACCCAGTAAGTGTAATGCCTAATATACATATAATTATTACCAAAAACCTCTTCACCTGTCCAGCCTCCAATCAATAGGATTCATCTACTTAATATCTTAGCATCAATTCCATATTTCAGCAACAAAAACCAGAATATATATTACAGTGTGGTTATATCTAGCTCAAACCAGAACTCCACACCGGAAGCGTGATTTATGACACCACATTCCTTATTATGTGAATTCATTACTGCCTTAACAATTGAAAGCCCGATACCATTACCACCATACTCTCTCGTCCTTGCCTTGTCAACCTTGTAAAACTTTA
>CAZDWP010000424.1:0-1768 GCA_964508985.1 uncultured Herbinix sp.
TCTCACTTCTAACAATCGCGCTTTAGCTGAGGATGATTTAAGTGAGGTAATGGTAAGGCAAATGTGCGGTCAGCTACCGGCTGAAGAAAGAGAACTTTTTTGGCTTAGGTATATGGAGGGTTATAATTCCTCGGAATTAGGTAAGCTTTACGACCTTCCAGCTTCTACTGTAAGGGCAAGATTGTTATCGGCAAGAAAGAAAATAAGTAAATTATACTTTGAACAGAAAGGCAAGGGTGAATAATAATGGAGAAGAAAAAATTAATAGTAAATTCAGCAGTATGTGATACTAGGTCAGTAACGGAGGAAACACTAAATTCTTATGAAAGCATTGAAATAAATGCCGCTGCTGTATTAGTTTCAGCAAAATCCAAGGAGCTGCTCTCTCACCATAATGTAGCAATAAATGTATCAGATATGTGTGAGATTGATGAAGATACTGAGGTTAATATACAAAACGGAAGCTATCAAATATCAAAGGGTACAATTATGGCAAAACCTACTTTTCTTATAGTTAACGGTTCCTTACAAATTGATAAGGATTCTGAAGAAGCGCTTAAGACATTTGTATCTATACTTGTTAATGGCTCTATAATATATCCTTCTGGACTTAATAATCAGCTACCATCATTAAAGGTAAATGGATCAACAACCACTTATCCTTCAGATGCTATTTGTTTAAAGAATAAGCTTATACTTGATAAGGCATTTATCTTTAAAGCAAAAAAAGCAAGATATTATGTTAAGAACAAGGTAGTATTAGATGACGAAGCTCTTGATATTAAGGCACTTGCTGATAAAGGAGTATCTTTTATTACAAGAAGAGCTATAATAGCTGAAGGTCTTTTAGAGGATGGCGTACGCCTTTTTGATGATGAAACTGACATAATTATGATACCGACAGGCTATAGTTATGTCACAGGAGGCAATCTGAATGATATGATGGTCAATAAAAACGGGAACAAATTATATGTAGACGGAGACCTAATAATAACTTCTGATAGCGAAAATGCTTTAAAAAAACTCCTCGGCATAAGGGTTAGTGGCTCTATCTTACTAGCAGATAAATTAAAAGACAAATTACTTGATCTGGATGCTGAATATAATGATATAAAGAAAATAAAAGGTAATATTATTGCAGATAAGGGCATACTAATGATAGGTAGGCAGACAATTGTGGACCTGGATGATGGCGTAACAATAATAGATTGTGGAATGGTAAAGCTTGATAAAGATATTACTCCATCGGAAATTCAAGAAAAGCTTCAATTCATCGACTGCGGATATATAGCCTGCAGCCCTGAACAAAGAGATGTAATTGAATTGGTATCTGAGGATGTTGGTTTTATTGGTGATAACAAATCAGATGGATTCGAGACAGTGGACGAGGAAGAAGATTCAAGCAAACTCTATCAAAAGAATACACAGGTTATTAATGTTGCCACCTATAATATGTAATATGGGAGTTGATAACATATTTTATGAAAATAATTGGACTAACCAAATAAATCATTTCGAATCAATAAATGGTTACTCAACCTTTAAGGATAGTCTAAAAGACCTTAACAAGCATGAATATAACGAATATATGGACTTAATGTGCCGCCATAATGAGCAGCACATAATAGAATCAAGAAGTAGAAGCACACGTCAGTCGACTCAAAATTCTTCAAAGAAGTATGCATAACCAAGGACTGTACCAGGTACGAAACGAAATGGCACCTGATACAGTCCTTGGTCTATCTTTCCCCTATATACATGATGTGAG
>CAZDWP010000425.1:0-1766 GCA_964508985.1 uncultured Herbinix sp.
CCAAAGGTCTTTAATGCAACGTTTGCCATAGTTATTGCTGCACCGGATTTCTCTAGTATCAGACCAATGATTGTACCAAGTGTGATAACAATACCGATTGAGCCTAATAAACCACCGAATCCACTCTTAACAATTCCATCCAGCTCGCTAAATGGAACTCCAGCGATAATCGCATAAAAATATGCTGTCAAAAGAATTGACAAGAAGGGATGTAGCTTTACTTTGTTAATTAAAAATATAAGTAAAGCGATTGAAACTACTAATAAAATAATTAAACCAAAACCCGTCATACACTTACCTCCAATTTTTTTATTAAACACTAAGTGAAATCCAAAGGAAAGCATTATCTTTAAAGTAGAATTCTGATTTCATATGAATTTCACATTTAGCCTTAACTAATTAATAGTCTGGGGTTTTCAAAAAGTGCTATACTAATTATCTTCGTCTACAACCCCATTTTCTAAAATACCAAGTCCTTCAACTTCAATCCTTATCACATCACCACTCACCATCGGACCAACACCAAATGGCGTTCCCGTTGGAATTATATCCCCTGGCATCAATGTCATTATTGAGCTTACGTATGAAACAACTTCATCAACATCATATATAAAGTCATTTGTATTTGAATCCTGCATGATTTTCCCATTTAAAGTCGATGTAAGTCGCTTATTTCTCCAATCGTAGTCAGTTTCTATCCATGGACCGACTGGATTGAATGTATCAAAGCTCTTTGCTCTCGTCCATTGTGATTCGATAAATTGTAAATCTCTTGCTGAAACATCATTCACACATGTAAACCCAAATATATAATCTGCTACATTTTCTTTTGTTATATTTCTGCACTCCTTCTTAATGACAATAGCAAGTTCAGCCTCAAATTCAACTTGCTTCGATTGCTTTGGGCGTACGATATTATCAAAAGGATTGATTATACTTGATGGTGGCTTTAAAAACAGCAAGGGTCTTTCTGGAATAGGCTGGTTTATTTCTTTCGCATGGCTTATATAATTCAAGCCTACAGCAACAATCTTGCTTGGCTTAACCGGCGAAAGCAGTTTCACCTGTGAAAATTCAACTACTTGATCAGTAAATTCGATTCGCTCAAATGGTTCACCCTTTATTTGTTTTACTTTGTCATTATCCAAAACACCGTAGCTTTCAAAACCATCTAAGCAATACCTGATTATTTTCATGCAAACCTCCTCTACTTAGTAATATATTTTGCATAACATATAACGGATGTTTTACCTCCTTAGCTTTTCTTCTTTCTTTAATATATTATACATATTAACATGATTCTACTATGGTTATAACGTTATATTTATATATAAATTTGCTGATTTAATAGACAGTTTATACATTATCATTGCTTATATAAAGCTAAAACACCAAAATATTACCAATACACCTTACAAAAATGACATTTGTATCGTATATAGTATACAAACTGTATCATCTGTACATCATTGTTACTTTTTTATGTATAAAAACAACATGATATAAAGAATTGCTTATACTATAATTAATATATAAATAATCTTTACAAGGTATTATTTAGTATTATATATATAGTTTTAAAAAAATAAGGATAGTAGGGATGAATATGAAAATAGTAATTGCAAGTGATTCATACAAGGGATCTCTTTCCTCTAAGGAAGTAGGCGAAATAATTAAAAATGGTTTCAGCACAGTATTTGATAATACTGATATCTTGGTCGTTCCCGTCGGAGATGGTGGAGAAGGTACTGTTGAATCATTAGTTG
>CAZDWP010000426.1:0-1153 GCA_964508985.1 uncultured Herbinix sp.
TAAACTCCTTATCTCTTTGCTTTTTTTGTATTGTAATACGTGTAAAAACTCGTGGAGTAATATAGATGCTTGTTCTGTTCTGGAAAGTGCCCCAAATACAGGTTTATTTACAAAAATTGTTTGATAAGAATTTGTATAAGCAGCTAAGTTTTTGTTTTTGTTAATAGTTTCCCTAATTTCCAAATTTGGGAAAAACTTATTAATCTTGTTAAGAAACCCTTGAGTAAAAACTTGGGGTGTAAAACTATTGAAGAACTCCAAAAGGTCTGGGTTTGACTTCATCTTCTGTTCCAGTAAAAAATCATCTAAATTCATATTATTCCTTGTCATCAAAAAAGTAATTATCGTCTTGTTTGGTTAGGAAATCCTCCAACCAAATACAATACCAACCTTGGTGCTCAAACACATATCCATCAATCTTGTCTTTTACAAAAACTATTCTTTTTCTGTTATTAAACTTTGCTATTAACATAGGTTTCTTATTAACAAAATCAGCATCGTCTTCACATTGTTTCATCCAAGAATGTAGGTCTGACGAAGCGTTGAACAAATCCCAAAAAGAAATCTCTTGATAAGACTTGTGTTCTATCGTAAATTTGAAAGTAGGAGGAACTATTATATCGCCAACTAAAGCGGTTGTAATCCCTTCATCTATTCCAGAGGCATACTTTCTGTTGTAACCACCAAACATAGCACCAGAAGCAGGAACCCTTTTGAAGGAATGCCCTTCAAACCTTTCGTCTAAAATTTTACAAAGCTCTAATTCTCCACGATTTCCTTTTGCTTTTGAGTTAAGCCTTTTTTTCTTTTCAGCCAAACTATTCACCCCTTTTAAGAAGTTCTTCATTAACAGGTGTGGTCATATCTAATCCGCTTGTAGCAATAGTAATTCCATTAGTATGGTCAGTTTCGTGTTGAAAAATCCACGCTCTATCACCGGAAAGTTGTCTTGAATACTTCTTAAGTTTTCCAGTCTTACCATCAATATTATAGAACACAGCAGTGATTTTCTTGTATCTCTTAACTTTAAAATATCTTCCAGGATAAGACAAACATCTCTCTAAAAGTTCAACTGCTTTACCTTTATTGTCTGGAAAGATAGATGGATTAATAGCAAGTTGCCATTTATCTGTTCCATCTAACCATACGAAAA
>CAZDWP010000426.1:1163-1760 GCA_964508985.1 uncultured Herbinix sp.
CAAACATCTTTCAAGAACTTCTTGTGATTTTTTCTTGTCTGGAAACACTACTGGGTTAATAGCAAGTTGCCATTTATCCCCATCTAACCAAACAAAGAATTTCTTACTAATCCCTATTTGTGTAGCAGCCAAACCAACTCCCTGTTTTTCGTGACAAAATTTAATCATTTCTTCTGCCAAGGCAAAAACTTCTGGAACTTCATCTTCTAAAACTTCTTCACATACAAGACCTTCTATTTCTTTAGCTGGCACAATTCTCATTGCCATAGTGTCTTCAGCTTTACTTACTTCTTGGATTTCTTCTGCTACCTCAATAGTTGCTTCAATATTTTCCATTTAAAAAACTCCTAATTACTATATATAAGATTTAACTCTTTATAATTTTCCAAAACTCGTCTTCCGAGATTATCGGTATGCCCAACTCTCTCGCTTTAACGTTTTTGGAACTTCCACTATCTGGTGTATTGGTAACTAAATAAGAAGTATTCTTTGAAACACCAGAAGCCAATTTAGCACCAACCGACTCTATCTCTTTTTCAAATTCAGACCTTGAAGAAGAATTTGTCAAACAGATAAAATCCCCTGAAGATTTAGCAG
>CAZDWP010000427.1:0-1759 GCA_964508985.1 uncultured Herbinix sp.
GAGCCAAAAATGTCTAAATCTATTCATGTTTAGACATTTGCCATTTCTTACCAACAACAATAATAATAATTTCATTTTGAGTGACTGGAAAATATTCAATGAAATTTTGAAACACTTGAATGCCTTTAACAAAACGAAAGGAAGTTGAAAAACCACTGGTGAAGCGGTTATAGACCATTTTGTTGATGTCACCAATATGGTCAAGATTGTGATGTTTTACTTTTTTAGAGTGAGTTTTTCCTTTCATAGCACCATGTTGAGTGGTGTGTCGGAAATACAGACATACCACTTCTTCGTCAAATTCAATTCAAAACATTGCGTATATTATAGTAGTTGACTGCTAACAACTATAGTTTTTTCAACATTTGTTGTATATTTGTTTTTATTCAATAAATCTAATTGAGGAAGAATTAAACAAAAGTATCAGTGAACAATATATCAGCCTATCATGCTAAGTACTTTGCTTATGAGTTAACGCGACAACTACCTGCAAATGATGTAGGAAAACTTACAGCTTCTCTACAAGATGCTCAAGTCGATTTAAACCCTCACCAAGTAGATGCTGCTCTGTTTGCATTTAAGTCCCCCCTTTCTAAAGGAGCTGTTTTAGCCGATGAGGTGGGTTTAGGTAAAACTATTGAAGCAGGAATTATATTATCGCAAAAATGGGCTGAGAGAAAAAGAAAACTCTTAATTATAGGCCCCTCTAATCTACGTAAACAATGGAGCAGTGAGTTAGCCGATAAATTCTATCTCCCCTCAATAATACTGGAAGCAAAATCATTCAACAACACTATAAAAGAAGGTAATCTAAACCCTTTTCATCAAGAAGATACCATAATCATCTGCTCGTTTCACTTTGCAAAAAACAAAGCTCCTTATTTAAAAAGCATAAACTGGGATTTAGTTATAATAGACGAAGCTCATCGTCTGCGCAATGTATATAAACCAACCAATAAAATTGGTAATGCAATAAAAGATGCCTTAGAACATTCCAAGAAAGTATTGCTTACTGCCACTCCATTACAAAACTCTATTCTTGAATTATATGGCCTTGTCAGCTTGATTGACCCTTATATCTTTGGAGACCTAAAGAGCTTCAAGACTCAATTTAGCAGAAATGTAGATGAAGAGAATTATGAAGATCTGAAGAGTAGATTAAATCCAATCTGCAAACGTACTCTAAGAAGACAGGTCTTAGAATACATCAAATACACTGAGAGATTACCTCTGGTGCAAGAGTATTTCCCTACAGATGAAGAAACGACTCTTTATAACTGGGTTACAGACTATTTGCAACGTCCACGATTATATGCCCTGCCTTTTAGTCAAAGACAACTGATGACACTTATTCTTCGTAAACTATTGGCATCTTCTACTTTTGCACTCTATGGAACACTGGATGCTTTGGTGAAACGTCTTGAAAACATATTAGATAATCACAAAGATACAGAAGAGGATGAAAACCAGATTGCACTCGACTTCGAAACTTACGATGAGACACAAGATGAATGGGAAAACGAAGAAGAGATAGAGGATGCTTTAGAAGAGACAGAGGAGATAGCCTATTCTGAAGAAGAAATTGAAGCAATTCGAGAAGAAAAGGAAGACTTAATTAAGTTTAGAGATTTAGCACAGCGAATAACTAAAAACTCCAAAGCGGAGCAGTTAGTAACAGCTTTAGAGAGAGGATTCAGAGAATTAGTAAGATTGGGGGCAAACCGAAAGGCTCTTATCTTTACAGAGTCCCGTAGAACAC
>CAZDWP010000428.1:0-1755 GCA_964508985.1 uncultured Herbinix sp.
CTAAAGGCGAATAGAGCTGTATCGTATAATTTTATATAGTAGGAACCACCCTTTTGTAAACTCCACGGTTCTTCAAAGGATAAATATCTAAAGCCTGCTCTGTCCAGGATCTCACTACTATTCTTTACTACGTAAAAGGGTGATGTAGAGTTATCCAAAAATGCATAAAATTTTTCTGTCTGAATCATCGTTTCCTCCAATGTATATAATTTGTTTTTATATAGGCCATAGTTAACTTTAATATCTACCAGATCCTTAAATATCGGACTCCTAACAATGCCTTTGGGCACTGTGCTGGCAAACTTGTCAGAGTCATCCACAAAATGCATACTGATAAACCTATCATATAATATTTATGGTGCTTTGACAACTATCATACCACAGAGGGGGCAGTGTATTTCGACATAAATAGATATAAAATTATATCATATGATACGCTCACTAAGCTGGGCAAATGCTCTGGGTAGCTCGTTATTAAATAACTAATTCGTTAATCATTTACATATATACCCTGTTATTTATTGACTATTTTGTAAATTTATGTTAAACTTGTCTTGCATTAACTTATTTTTAAGGTAATATAACTTCAAATATGAAAGGAGAATAAAAATGTCATTAAAGATTTCGAAAAAAGTAACCTGTTTTTTAGTAATATTGGTGCTCATGCTAACCAATCTGAGTACGACAGTTTTAGCATCTAATACGTCCAAAACTGTAACTCATAATGCCACTTATACCTTTCTAATTAATCCTTCAGAATTCCCAAACTATGTGAGTTCACCATCCTCATATATACCCTCAACATACAGATATAATGATGGTACATACAAGGGGACTCTCTATTTAACACAAGCCTATTGTAGCCCTCCAGACGGAATGGTAGGAAATTATCAACGAATAAGAGTACACGCAAAATATACTGGTACTGTAACAGTTCTTGTTCCGTCAAAAAGTGTTACCTACGAAAAAAATTACACGTTTCAAATCAGTCCTTCACAGCTTCCTGACTATATGAATTCACCATCCTTATATGTACCTCCAGTATATTATTATAATGATGGTACTTATGGTGGATATATCTATTTATCATATGCGGCATGTTCAGCTCCAACCTATGTGGGAAATTATCTAGAGGTAACAATATTCACACGATATTCCGGCACAGTTTTATATAAATAGAAAGTAATTCATAGAAAAGTCCAATAATAAACTGGGCATACCCAGTTGTAGACAAAGAAAAATGACCATTGTAAATGGTCATTTTTTCTTATTAACTGGCCTACAAGAATTCAAACCTTGTATGCTGGAATCAGAGTCTTTTGCTATTAAAGAAAGCTAGTGTTACAAGCTTTTTATAAACAAAAAAATGAAGGATCAGTTTTTTGTACGGACCCTTCGTCTTTTATAATTCTCTACATAGAAACTCTATTATTTTAGAACATACCTGCAATCAAATATACCACGACAAACAGAAGCATTACGATTGTAGCACTATTTGTTGCCTGAGAGATAACTCCAGCAATTCTCTTAGGTAGCTGTTCACTGGCGATAATCCATCCATATAGTGATGAACCCGCTATCATTAGCATTACGACTCCTGCAGTCTTAGAAGCATACTAGGTATTTTTTTGATTTCAAGATCTTTATATATGAAAATCCCAATAAATAATGCGTATAAGATAGATACTACAGCTGCTTCTGTCGCCGTTACCACATCGGTAAGAACTCCTCCAATAATTATTACTGGCATAATTA
>CAZDWP010000429.1:0-1752 GCA_964508985.1 uncultured Herbinix sp.
GAGATTATTGATAACATTGAGGCGGGGCTGAATAGTTTTAAGGAGATAATGGAGACGATTAATGGGGGGGAGGGGTGATAGATAGAAGACTGAATAAATAACAGGTATATAATTTAACTAATATCATTTATGCGAATAATTACAGGATTGCTTTTTATCATTAATCTAGTTGCATGGATAACATTTGATGTATTCTGCTGGATACATACAGGACTGCTTACATCGATTTGTAATCAGTATATTGAAAAGGAAAAGGAGTTTTAAAAACATCTAACGTAATGTACACGATTAACAAAATAATATTAAATATAAAAACAATATGGAAAAATTAAATTTACAAGAAACAATAAAGGACCTAAAAGAATCGCCTTTATTCAATTTATCATTAAGCTCAAAAGAGCTCTTTCACAGCAATTTTTTATATTGGATTGCCAATAATTACAAGAAAGAGTTTGGAGAATTGTTTGCACCCTATTTAAAGGAGCTGCCAAATGACATGAATATCGGTGAAGTATATAGAGAGAAAAAGAGTATAGATTTATCTTTTAGTTACCCAAATGGTCAGGAAGTTTTTATTGAAAATAAGGTGAAGAGTGTACCTTATATAAGACAGCTTGAGAACTACTCTGAGAAAAATGCTGAGCATAATTATATATTACTCTCCTTATCAAGGCCATCGTTTTTTGATGATGTGGACAGCAATGGAAATCAATTAGATGTAAAAGATATAGGTGGGGTAGTGTGGCAATACTTAAGCTATTCTGTTTTGAGGGATATGCTTACATCATTAAAGTCTAAGATTAAAGATAATGTGAATATTGATGAAGATAAATACCATTGTCAAATTATTGAAGACTATTGCACTTTTATTGATGGGTTGATTGAAATCAATAAATATTGTGATTTAGAAAATGATGAAATCTTTGACTTCCATTCGAAAGAACATGATAAATTATATAGTAAGCTTGAAGATATTAGAGTTCATGATTTCTATTTGAAAAAGAAATATGAAGTTTTGGCATATAAAGTGTTCAAAGAATTGAAAAATAGAGGCAAAAACTTGACTCCTTTTAGTGCACCTTTAGATTGGAAAAGTGCAAAACCAAAGACTATTTACGTGAATTATGGTATGACTAGAAGCCAAGGATTAATGGATTTAAAGTATTTTATTTCTAAAAAAGTGTTGCTTGGGATTCAAATTCAAGGTGATCAATATAGGATGGTTGTTGAGGATAATGATAATAGGACAGCTAATAAACTTAAAGATAAACTTAATAGTGATGAAAATAAACTGTGGTTTAACTTCTCTAATTTTCCTGAAGATTTCATGTCAAATAAAATAGTGTATCCAACGCAAAAAGACAAAGTCTTCAATAAATTTGGAAAGAACTTCTTTTATAAATCAGTAAAGCTTGGTACATCATTAACAATAGGTGAGATTGTTGGTATTATTTTGAAAGATGTGGAGCATATTGAAGATAAGTATGATGAAATTAAGAGATATCTATAGTAGCATGAGTGATAACATCGGCTTACATTATTATATATAATATCAATGTGGTATGAAAGAGATTATATTAAAATATTATGAAAACATAGAGGCTGATAAAAACCACAGATTAAAATCATGGGAGCATTGCTATACTCAATTCAATGAAGTGTTTGAGAAAAATAAACTATCTGATACAGACATAGATTATCTTTCTCTCCATTTAGCATTTTATCTTGCTAGTTGGGGCATGTATAGGGGCT
>CAZDWP010000430.1:0-1750 GCA_964508985.1 uncultured Herbinix sp.
GCATTTCTTTGATTATTGGAGGTGATTTGTGTGCTGTCCTCCATAACAACAGAGTATGAAAGGGTGTTTGAGGCAAGCAGCATTCCGTTACGGTCATATACATTACCTCTTGTACTCTTGATTTCTCTGTCTTCCGTGTTCATATATTCATACTCCTCAGCATGAATAGGTCCTTCAACAATTTGCAACACAAATAAACGATTTATAATGACTCCGAATAAAATCATATATATAAATGCAATCGGAAATAGCCTAGACTTAATAATTCTTTTTAATCCATCCAGAAATATATCAAACATCTTACTCCTCCTTGAATTCATTACGGTCTAGAGCATGATTAATCGTTTGTAACAGCTTATATAAAACAGTTGCGGCTGCTACAGTATATATTACTTCCGGAAGTATAAGGGTTCGGAAATAATATAAGAAATCTAACTTACCCCGTAATAGGAATTCAAAAATATAGTATAGAAATTGGTAAACAAAATTTGCTATAGCAATAAAAATCAGTGGTAGCGTAAAGTCATCTCTGGAATAAATTCTATTAGCAAAGCCCGCAGCATATCCAATTAAAAGTAAAAGCATTGCGTAAAGACCGATTACATTACCAAATAAAATGTCTAACAGCAGGCCCGAAAAAAAGCCCACAGTCATCCCTGTCATCTTACCTCTCATATAGGCATTGGACACTACAAGGATTAGAAGCAGATTTGGCATAACCCTCGCCAAGCTGATAAACTGAAATAAGGAGCTTTGTAGGACAAAGCATATGATAATCTCGATAAAATAAATTATAGCCCTTTTCAAATTACATACCCACTTTTCTTATTCAATAGAAGGTTCCTCTAAGGGAGGATCCATAAATAAAGGCTCCTTCAACTCAGTAATAATAAGAACCTCACTTAACCGCTCAAAGTTAACCACAGGGGTTAGATAGGCGGTCTTAGTCATATTATTGGAATCTAGCTTTATATCACTGACATAGCCAATTAATATACCCTGTAAAAATTTGGGACTGGTATGGGCAGTAATTATCTCATAGCCATCCTCAACCCCGGCATCCTTGCTAATAAACTCAACATGGATTTTACCCTCTTCTATTAGCTTAAGATCACCCTGTACCACACAAGTATCGGATGTCTTTAAGAACATGCCCCAAACAGCGCTTTTATCGTCTATAATGGCGCGAACCTTAGAATGGTTGTAATAGCATTCAGTAATTATACCAACTAGACCATTGCCTGCTATAACATTCATGTCCACAGCTAGGCCATCCTTTGTCCCCTTATCTATGGTAAATATGTTGTACCAATTATTAGTATCCTTATCAATAATACGGGCGGCGACCTTAGGATAATCTAAATATTTCTGGTCAAGCTCATATAAATCCCTAAGCTCATCCAACTCATATTTATTCTGAAGTAAAAGCTTATTTTCATAAGATAAGACACTTACCTGATCATTTAGTCTTCTATTTTCTTCAGTAAGCTCCTTCATGCTTCTTAAGGTTTCAAGGCTGTCTGATATATATGACCCAACTATATTGATACCCTTTTGCATCGGGGTAATAGCCGATCCTACCGCATTTCTAACAGGATATAAGTACTTGCTAAATCGAAATGAAATCATAATTAGGCTTATACATATAATTAATCCTATAATAAGCCCATGCTTTGGATTAAAATGAATTTTCTTTCTACGTCTCATTACCGACTCCCTAATCTACTAAATTCTTTGGTCGTAGAGAATC
>CAZDWP010000431.1:0-1746 GCA_964508985.1 uncultured Herbinix sp.
CCTCTCGCTTGCTCGAACTTAGTTATAGTTCCTTCGGGGGTAGCACCCATAACTGGTTTAATATTCAACACATTTGCTACGATTGCCTGAAGGTGGCTTAGTCTGCCGTTCTTTCGTAGATTATCAAGACTCTCTAGCACGAACTTAGTCTTCATCCCCGAACGGAAAGCATTAACCTTCTGAACGATATCATCGAACTTATGTCCCTCACTTATATACTGCTTTATCTTCATAGAAATCAATGCCTGTCCAACAGAAGCACTGCGAGAATCAAAAACCATAATATTCTTTTTCGGATTATCCTCAAGATATAATCTTTTTGCTAATTCAGCACTGTTATAGGAGCCGCTTAATTCTGAAGACAATGTAACCACATAAGTATCACCTTCATTGTTATATTCCTTCATATAATCATCAGGTGAAGGACATGCTGATTTGGGACTATTGGGACTGGCCTTCATAACCCTTAGAAATTCCTTTTGATTAAATTCACTATTATCCACGAACACTTTTTCGTCAACCATTAATGATAAAGGGATAATCTTAAAGCTCGTGTCTTCTTTAAGCTGTGTGGGGAGATCTGTACAGCTATCTACTACAATTTTGTAATCCATATTGCTCCTCCGCTATTTACATTAGTTATACAAATATAAGTATGCTTGGATATTATTTCCATTTCTAGCTCTTGTTATATCAGCATTTCACAATGTGGTTTTAATTACTATATAATAATATACTTTTTTATTTTTTTCAAGTATACAAGGGAAAAAATTATATTGTTTATAATCTTTTAATAATTAGCAGTGTGAAAGAATAAAAAATGCTACAGCACATTAATAAATAATGGCTTGTAGCATTTTCTCATCTTTATTTTAAACTATTTTGCCAGAAGCATCATTACATCATTGCTTCTTTGGATAAATTTCGTCATAGCCTCGGGCTCTAAAGGTTTATAGCCAAGTAAGGCTAGGTCATATAGCTGCTCACATATCATAGAAGTATGCTCGGAATTCTCATTGGTGATGATATACTGTACGAGTTCATGATTGGCATTCAGTACCAGGGTCTCCCCATCGCCAAATGAGCCAGCATCCATGCCTGACATATTATACATACGCATCATATCCTGCATTCTTCGGTTTTCCTCTGATAGAGTAATTACTGAGGATACCCTATCATTCCTAAGTCGCTCTACCTTAACCTCAAGCTTTTCCTTCCCTAGAACCTTACGGAAGAGCTTAGTCATAGCATCCGTATTGTTCTTTAGGATCTTCTTGTCCTTCTTCTTTGTCTCATCCTTAAAGTCTTCAGTTAATTCTGCATCTATGCGTTGGAACTTAACATTCTGGCTCTTATACTCCACATGGGTTATAAAGGGTTGATCTATATTATGATTTAGGATAAATGCATCCTTACCAGCTTCCTTAAACATATTGATATACTGGCTCTGCTGCTTTTCATCGGTTACATAATAAACTGTTACCTTATCCTCTTCCTTGACCTCGCCGTCCTCGCCATCTTCGACAACTTCGCTACTGCTATCAACTACATCTCCTTCTGAAGCTGCCTCCGGCTTAGAATTCTCATCTGTTGCGGATTCCTCCTCAGCCTTTTCTTCTACAACATCGGCCTTAGTATCATCATCTTTGGCTTTATCATCTTTCTTATCATCGGGAGCCTTAGCTTTAGCTGCCTCTACATATTCATCCAGAGAGATATATTTACCCTCAAGGTTTCTAAATATGA
>CAZDWP010000432.1:0-1728 GCA_964508985.1 uncultured Herbinix sp.
GGGACACTTGATTGCTTCCTTACGCCGGTATTACCCGGATCAAGTATTGAGGGTCGGTACAGATAAGACAAACTGTATATTATATAATACAATTCGAACTATCATACCTCTCAGCATGTGCTCCCCTAGCTAATAAATTATGTATTTAGTTTACTGCTATATCTTATACAATCTCCTCGCACTTGTCAATACGCACTTTCTTTGCCATATATATATGCCTTTCTACCAAGCTCTATTGCTCCCATTATACCTTGATTGTCGCTAAGACTCGGTGGCACAATGTAAGTATCAATATTTAATAATTCATTGCCATTAAGATAGCCCTTATTCAATTCAAGAACCTTTTTACGAATCAGAGGAAAGAGCTGTTTTTGATGCATTATTCCTCCACCTAATATTACTTTTTGTGGAGAATAAGTATATATATAGTTAATGATAGCTTGAGCCAGATAATATGCCTCTAATTCCCATACCTCTGAATTTGATTCTAATTCAGAGCCCCTTCTTCCCCAGCGTTCCTCAATAGCTGAGCCAGATGCCAATCCTTCCAGGCAGTTTTTATGATAAGGGCAGATCCCTTCATAATCGTCCTCTATGTTTTTCTTGATTAATAAATGCCCTGCTTCTGGGTGCATCATGCCTTGTAAGGTTCTCCCATTTATATAAGCTCCTACTCCTATTCCGGTTCCAACAGTGATGTATACTACACAATCAAGATTTTGTGCACAACCAAAAGTAACTTCACCTAATACAGATCCATTAACATCAGTATCGAATCCAATTGGTACATTTAGACCCTTCCTCAAGTTTCCAATTATATTATAATTTATCCATTCAGTTTTTGGTGTATTCTTGATAAATCCGTATGTTTCGGATTTTTTATTGAGATCTACTGGTCCAAAGCAAGCGACTCCTAGACAATCAATTTCATGTGTTTTGAAATATTGTATAATGCGCGGAATTGTTACTTCTGGTTTTTCAGTCGGAATAGTTATCTGGTCATAGATTTCACCTTTCATACCTCCGACAGCACAAACCATCTTGGTACCTCCTGCTTCCAGTGCACCTATCTTCATAATCAATCCTCCTTCTATTAATTTTCCTGAAGACAGGGGGACGTTTCCCCTGTCTTGCTCTAACACGAAAAAAAGACAGGGGAAACGTCCCCCTGTCTTGCTAAAGTTTACATCATTCCCATTCCACCGGCGCCTGCAGGCATTGCAGGTTCGTCAGACTTAATGTTAGCCACTACTGACTCTGTGGTAAGTAATGTTGAAGCTATGCTAGTTGCGTTTTGCAGAGCACTTCTTGCTACCTTTGTAGGATCTAGTATACCTGCAACAACCATGTCTACATAGTCTTCGTTAAGCACATCATATCCGATTCCGGATTTGCTTTCCTTAACCTTGCTTACTACTACAGAGCCTTCTAGGCCTGCATTCTGTACTATGCAATGCAAAGGTGCTTCCAGGGCTTTAAGGATTATGTTCGCTCCGGTCTTCTCATCACCTTCTAAGCTATTAGCTAGTTGAGAAACTTCCTTAGCGGCATGGATAAATACAGAACCGCCACCTGCCACTATACCTTCTTCAACTGCTGCTCTTGTTGCAGCCAAAGCATCTTCCATACGAAGCTTGCTTTCCTTCATCTCTGTCTCGGTTGCAGCACCAACCTTAATTACCGCAACACCGCCTGAAAGCTTAGCAAGTCTTTCCTGTAATTTCTCTT
>CAZDWP010000433.1:0-1715 GCA_964508985.1 uncultured Herbinix sp.
TTATGAAAAAAGTAACAGCAATACGAGTTCACTATCCTGACAGGAAAGAACGAATTAACTATGATATACCAGTCATGATTAATAACCTTGACAAGTATAGATTTAAATTAATGGAAGAGTATAAAGCTCAATATATTTATTTGGAATATGAGGAGGAATTATGAAAATAAACATTCTAGACCTATTCTCGGGTATTGGTGGTTTTTCAAAAGGCTTTATTGATGCAGGCTTTAAAATAGAAAATCACTACTTCTCGGAAATTGACTTACATGCAATAGCAAATTATAAATACAATTTTAAACATTCACAATATGTCGGAACAGTTGAACATGTTTACAGAGGAGGAATTGAACGACCTCACGTTATCACATTTGGATCGCCTTGCTTTGTCGCAGACACCAAGGTGTTGTCAATTGATGGCTTTGTCAATATCCAAGATGTAAAGGTTGGAGACAAGGTTTTAACGCACAAAGGCAGGTGGCAAAATGTGTATCAAACCAATGTTAAAGAGCATAATGGATATATTCATACTATTAAGATAGGGAAAGACACCGAAGCAATTAAATGTACACCAGAGCATCCATTTTATGTGGTTGAAAAGAATGTAAAGTACAACTCTAAAAGGAGAGGTTATGACATTTCATGGTCAGACCCAATGTGGGTAGAGGCGAAAGACCTAAAAGACAGTCATCACATCATTATAGCCAATCAAAAAGAGGATATGGAAAGCAATATAACTGAAGCTGAAGCATACTTATTTGGATATTATTTAGCTGAAGGTTGGCTTGATAAGGTCGTACGAAAGCGAGATGGAAGGCAAATGTATAGAATATACTTTGCGATGCACGAGGATGAAAAAGACCACTTCTTACAAGCAGTTTCTAAAATTAAATATATGGGTCGATTCTCAAATAAGAAAGAGATTGCAGTCAGTATATCTGATAAATATGAAGGTAAAACAATTCGTGCAACAATCAGTAACGAGTATCTATATAAGCTGTTTAGTCATGCAGGCGACAACTCACTAAACAAGGTGGTTCCTGCATCTATTCTAACAGCACCTTTAAATATTCAACAGAAGTTTCTCGAGGGATATATGTATGGAGATGGGAGTTTTAATAAAGTAAATAAAACATACACAGCAACATCAAAAAACATCAGTATGGCTTATGGATTAAGGCATCTTGTAGTAAGGGTGTATAATGAGCTTCCGAACATATTCTTTACTAAAGTAAAAGCTAAAACAATCATCAATGGTAGAGAGGTGAATCAGCGACCTTACTATACAATTAGGTGGAAGCTGGATAAAGCGAGAGAGGTGTTCAGTTACCGAGTAGAAGATAATTTAGTAGTAAAAGTAATTAAAAATGAAAAAGAACGAGCAGTTAAACCTGTTTTCAACTTCTCAGTTGAAGGAGATAACACGTATTCCGTGGGAAACTATGTCGTCCACAATTGTCAAGATTTCAGCCTTGCTGGAAAAAGACGAGGTCTTGATGGAGATAGAAGCTCCCTTATCGAGTATGCAATTACCGCAATATCTCACTTCCGACCAGACGTTTTTATCTGGGAAAATGTTAAAGGAGCTTTCTCCTCAAACAATAGCGAAGACTTTTGGGCAATTATCCAAGCCTTTGCCAACATTGGGGGTTATACAATCGAATGGCAATTGCTTAATACAGCATGGTTATTACCCCAAAATAGAGAGCGGATAT
>CAZDWP010000434.1:0-1713 GCA_964508985.1 uncultured Herbinix sp.
GTTCAAAGGAGAAAGAAAAGGCCTCCTTAGAACAGTGTTCGGTTTCTTTCGGGACAGCATATTTGGAAAGAAAGAAGGGGATATTGCTTCCGCCAAAGTAGTTTTGAACAGAAGAGCAATTTGGAAAATAATAGACCAATATATTGATTATGTAGAACCAGAAGAATATCAAAATAAAATAAGCAGACCAACCCCAAAGAGTTCAATTAAGAAAATTGAAATGAGTAGAAAAGATGTTAGGGGATATGTTGAAATTTTAAAGGATAAAACTAAACCAAATAAAGAACCTTATTTAAGGTCGTACCTACTGCGACAAGAATCTAGTAAAATACAAAAAGCAACAGAACAAATATCTACCCTTTATAATGATAAAGGCTCAAGAACCATAGTATTTAGTAATTTCGTGACTGCTGGTTTGGGCAGTTTATCAAAATCGTTAAAAGAAAAAGGTGTGAAATTCGCAGTATATCAAGGTGATACCAAAAATACTGACAAGGATATAATCAAAGCAGGATTTTTAGAGGGTAAGATAAGAGTTCTGTTAATAAGTCCTTCTGGTTTTGAGGGCTTAAACCTTAAAGGGACTACTGATTGTATAGTTCTTGACCCTCATTATAACCCGTCCAAGACAGACCAGTTGATAGCAAGAGGACTAAGGGCAGGTTCTGAAGTAAAGACTGTTAATATTACCCATTATTGTTCTGTATCAGACAGACTAAAACACCCTACAATAGATGAAAAAATTATGAAAACCTCTTCAAAAAAGAGAGACAAGAACGAAGCTCTTGAAGGTATTATAAAAAGAAGAGTTAAAGAGAAAGAGGGTAAGCGATGAAAAAGTTAGAAAAATTTATAGACTTAATGAAAGAAGCAAGACAGTTTCCAGAAGACAGAAAAAAAGTGGATAAAATCATAAAAGGAAATAACCTTGATAAGATGATTGCCAATGATGAAATGATTAAAGTTTGGCACGGAACCACTTATTTTTGGTGTGTCTATATGTGTGTTCATGGTATAGACGGAACTGTTCCACCTCCATCAGTTCATTTGGGTAAGGGGAACTTTGTAGATGGATTTGGTAAGAAAATTGATACCAGTGGATTATATGTATCCCCAAACAAGACTACATCTTTCACTAATTTTGTGACGATTGAAGTAAAACCTTCCGAATTGTCGGAAACTCTTGAAGTAAGCCAATTAGGATATAAAGATGAAAATGTCGTAAAGTCCTTACTTCGTGGAGAAGCTAAAATTGTAAAGAGATTACCAGCCAGAAGAATAGTGAAAGTAAGAAGCGACAATAAAGATTACACCAGACAGGAATTTCTAAATACTGTTGATGACCCAAGAGAGTATTTGAAAAAAGAGCTTATAAACAAGACATATAAGTTTGAAGGTGAGAAACTTTTAAGAAGACAAGAAAAAAATGAACTTTATAAAGAATTAAAAGATTACCTGAAAAGAAACAGGGATAAAGAAGACCTGCTGAAATCTCTTGATGAAATGATAAGGACTTTAAAATATACAAACACCGCCTTAACCAAAGAGGATATTTTAGAGGTGAAGAAATGGTTGGAGAATAAATGAACGTAATAAATTGGTTAGTGAATAAAGTAAGGACTACTTTCTCTGGAATGGGTTTCAGAGCATTTAGTATGATGTATTATGGAACAATCGTTTCGTTTAGATACTTGAACTTTAAGCACGACCCAA
>CAZDWP010000435.1:0-1701 GCA_964508985.1 uncultured Herbinix sp.
GTCCAAAGTAATCCAAGGCTTCATTCACCTCGGTTAAATCATATATCTCTCTTTCAATACAAAACTTTACCACCAAATCTCCGGTATCACTACTTGACAGAGAATAACCTGCCATTCCAAGTAGCTCCTCGGTTTCCTCAAGATTAAGCTTTAGCGCCATACAAAGAGCTATGGCTGTTGCTTTCTTAGGCTGATAATATATATCACAACGTATTTTTGAAAAATGTCTTCTATCTATTCCTGCTTTCTTATAAATATTTGCATCTGTAAGCTTTGATCTGTCTATGTATAGTAAAAGCTTGGTACTAAAGGTCTCATTATTCTTTTCTTTATTAATATAATCCTCAAGCTCCTCTTCATCTGATAAGATACTCCTGGAGTATGATTTATCCTCGGGTTCTTTAACCTTAGGTACTGATTTTTTACGAAACTTCTCCAACCATCTACTATCATCTTGTCTCTTATCACTGGATAATGCCTCATCTTTGTCTTTGTGCGCTGTGTTAATTCTAAAAGCACTTTCCATAGGCATTATATAATCCATTGTATCTATCTCTTTTATGATTATATCATCTTTTAAATACTTTTCTATATATAATTCTAATTCTCGTAAAAGTTGTATATTCATGGCACCCTCCTAGAGCATATTAGCTCTCTGAAAATGTCGCCTGCCAGGCGACCATTACACTTTAATTATAATATACAATCATACCATAACATGTCACTTTGTTAGAAATATGAATGGAGGATTAATATGGATAAGCAAATAACAGAAATTATCTTTTTACTTGACCGCAGCGGTTCAATGTCAGGCTTGGAGTCTGATACCATAGGAGGCTTTAACAGTTTTATTAAAAAACAAAGCAGCCTTGGTAGGACTCACTTAACAACAATATTATTTGATGATAAGTATGAAATACTTCATAATGGTATTGATGCAAGTACAATTGCCCTCACAGAGAACGAATATTATACTAGAGGTTCTACAGCTCTTCTGGATGCAGTTGGAAAGACTATAATTGATGTAGGTTTTAGGCTCTCACACCAAATTGACAATGAATACCCCAGCAAGGTTATTTTCGTTATTACAACTGACGGGCTAGAGAATTCCAGCAAGGAGTTTACCTATGATAAGATTAAGCAAATGATATCAAGGCAAAAGGAAGCCTGCAACTGGGAATTCATATTCTTGGGTGCTAATATCGATGTAGCAGAAGAAAGTCAGCGGCTGGGTATCAATCCTGCCATGGCATTTAGCTACAATTCCTCACCCCAAGGAACAAAGAATATGTATAATCAGGTTAATAACGTGGTCAGCGAGATGAGGCTAGATCAATTCAAGAAACCCGGCGATCCCTTATCCAAATCAAGCATTGACCCTAACAACTAATTATTAAGATGAGGGGCTTTTGAAAAAAGCTCCTCCTTCTCTTTATACCTGTCTCCTAAAATCCTTACATGCTTTTTGCAATCTATACTTATTATCCAAAATAAGGTCCACTATACTGGGATCAAAATGCTCTCCTTTTCCCTCTTCGATAATTTTAAATGATTTTGATATAGAAATTGTTTAGTCTATTGTTTAGTTAGAATTCTAGTTATTAGTTTGGTAATTAGGTAAAGCTATCTATCCCACTTATCACATAGTGAATTAATCTGGTTTGTGAATTTTGCAAGGTCCTTATTAGCACTTCCCTTGTT
>CAZDWP010000436.1:0-1697 GCA_964508985.1 uncultured Herbinix sp.
AAAGTCCAAGGTTCTGGTTACGAAGTATTCCTTACAATCCTCTCTTTGCATAAGCTGACTGAATAACGGACTCTCTCTATTTACCTTTCCGGCCGCACTAACATAATTCTTAAAGTTATCTGTCCAGGGGCTGGTACCATATATACCAAAGGTAAAATCAATGTCATGAAGAAGATACCTCCATTTACCATCAAAGGGTGCCTCCCGGTATTCTTCCCCTTCTGCTGCAAAGTAGCGATATACCTTATAATTATTATTAGGCCAATCCTCATTTAGGAGATGAATCTGATATGCATAATATTCCAGGTAATTTTCTACATCTATTACTTCTCTCAGTTTCTTATAGACAGCATCATCTGTCAGGTCTTCATATGAATATGAATATGCCACTTCATAATCGTTTATAGCATATTTATTTGCTTCGTCCTCGTCAGTCTTCTTAAAGGTTTCTCCACCCTCCAGCACCTCAAAGTGCCCTGTATAATCACCATAATGCTCTTCAAAATACTCGTCTTCATATACCTCATGAAGCCATAGATGTCCACGGTAATCTCCATTAATAAATAATGCTGCCGAACGCACTCCATGATAATCCTTAAAGCCTGCTTGACCGGCTAAGGTTTGAAACAGCTCATCTCGAATGAAGCCATGGGCATTATCATTTCCGGCGTTTCTAAGCACAAGTCTCTTGAAATTTCCTAAGGAAGTTCCGTCTGCTGCCCTCTTATTAGGGAAAAACTCGTAACGAAACTTATTATTTTCTTCATCATATTCTTTTCTGGCAAATAATTTAAGCGATTTTTGAAGATTGGCCCTAGACCAGCCTCCATATACACGGACTCCTGCATTCTGGCTTATAACCACTGTCCCATCAGACTCAATGACCTCCAAATATATATCCCTTTCGCTTTCTCTACCTCGTATATTAAAGTTAGCGGGATCAGGAGGTTCAACCCACTTAGATGGCTTGCTCTTAAGGTATTCATCCCTCAGTTTTCCTTCAATTAAAATACCATGTTCATAATCATATAAATTATAGGGGTCACTTGTTAGTGAAAATACAAGGGTATCAAAGCGATTATAAATATTCTTACTCACAAAATAAGTATGTACTATGGTATCGGTCTCAGTACCATCATCATAATATCCTTTAGCCTTAACCGAGTATACTGCGGTTTCCGATTTCGATTTCAATTCAATCTTGCCCTGATAAAGCTCTTTGGACGTATCGGGATCAGAGCCATCCAGTGTAAAGTAAATATCACAGGGCTTGTCAGTTTTTATCTCAATAAGCACCGTATCCATATAAAAATAATCCTGCTGAACAAATTCTATCCCTTGATTGCTAGCTTGATTACTTTCTTCCCCATTAACCTCTATTGTATCTGATGAGGAATCTTTATTCGTTATAGCATCATCAGTAGTGATATTCTTTACATCATTAACTGTGGAAGAATCATATCTATTGTCACATGCGGCAAAAAACAACATTCCTGTTATAAATATCATTAACAGGATAGATTTTATTTTATTTTTAGGCATAAAAAATCCCCCTTTTCTAGCCTTCACGATATAAATATTATCATACCATGTAATTTCATAAAATAAAACAAAAAAAGGTTTTTATAGGGGGGATTTATTATGTTGTTAATTTTTACTTTGTTGATTATCGCTGCTCTTAACTGTTTCAGACTTAT
>CAZDWP010000437.1:0-1695 GCA_964508985.1 uncultured Herbinix sp.
CTCCATTTCTGTTAATCCTAACGAACGGTACTTAGGCAAGTTGATTTCTTTCATAATATTAATCAACCCCCAATCTTCACGTAGCCTATTTGTAACTCGACCAGAAGTAGATAGTACACTGCGAGTTATTCCAAACAAAATCTCTTTAGCTTTCTTAGCAATGTATTGACTGTCACGTAAATCTCGCTCTATAAATCCATCTCCAATTTCAGATTCTCTTTTTAATAGCTTTAGATATTTAGCTTTTGTTATACCCTCCTCTTTGTTTTTAACTCCCAATTCATATAGATTTTCAACTCTCTCTACGAATCTACTTAATTCTTCCTCGCCGTATTTTGTATCGATATAATCAATTGCAGTTAAGTTCCCTTTTTCTAAATTATCTTTTCGATATACGATTGTTTTATTAGAGAAACTATCATCAAACAATTTAGATTGTGGGATAACATGCTCTATATCTATAAGCTTACTAAATATAATTTCCCTTGGTATATAGGTATCAGTATACAAATCCTTATAACCGTTACCTTTTAACTCTTCATACAATCTGTATCTTATAATATCGTTTCGAGTAGGATTCTTTATAGCAAATTCAGATTGCAATAATTTATAAATCTTTTCGTGGGCTATGGTAGCAGCATTAATATTGGTAGTCATATCTGCTCTTTCAGCTGCATTCTTTTTCAATTCTCGAGCCAATTCTATTCTTATCTCATCAAATTGAAAATCACGAGGTTTACCTGCTTTCTCTAGCATATCATTTTCCTTATCAATAAGCGCATTAACTACATTCACTAATTGATTGAGAATTTTCTCCACTACTGGGTTACGCAAGCTATTTTTCTTTAGCAGTTCAAGTTTACTTTTTAATTCTCTTTTTTCGAGTTCTTCTTTAGTGAGAGAATGCTTAGAGTGTCGATATCCAGCATATTCACAAGCATCGCTATATTTTGACTCTTTTATGTAAGGATAAATTCCTCTCATTGCTTTAGTAGAAAGATTGCAGTAGTCATCTTGAAATGAGATATTTGCTAATATTTTCGCATGCTCTGGAGCAAAGCCAAACTTACTACAGAGTTGTTTCTTCAAATTAATATTATCAATTCCATATTTTAGTATATCATCATCGCTATGTTTTTTAGAATCATCTTCTGCCGAATACAATAGATGCCAAAGCTGATAAGAAGGCTGTTTTTCAAATTCCTTTCCATCTAATTCGCCATTAAACTCTAATATTTCAGTGTTTATACCAAGTACTTTAAAAATTGATTTGACCATTCCTTCAATTTCAGAAGCACTAGTTTCTAGTTCAGCTACATTGATAATATCTTTGTTTGATAATTTCAATAAATCTTCATTGTAACCCTCAATCTCTAAAATTTTCAGATAAGCATTATAAAGAGCAGCATTAGTACGATTTCCTTCTAATTGCGTGTAATTTATTTCCCAATCTTTTGATGAATATCCAAGTAATTCGAGAATTGATTTGGATTTAAGATTTCCTTTAAGATTAAGCTCATCAAAAAGCAATTGTTTTTCTTCTATATTTAGCTCGAAAATCTCTTTCTCTTCAAGAAAACTGGTTTGATATTCTTTTTTTGATACTCGATTTCTGCTACCACTTTTGCGGATTAACACATTATTTACTCAAGTTTCCCACCCTTTTAAAAAGCGCATTTAAGCATGTAAATAAAT
>CAZDWP010000438.1:0-1693 GCA_964508985.1 uncultured Herbinix sp.
AATTGTGATTACATTGATTATCCACCCATCACACAGGGCATTACCCTGTGTGATGGTATTTCAAAAAATCTTATAATATACCAAAGGTAGGATAGTATATGGAGGGTTATATTGTATATGTTATTGCTTTAATATACGGAATAGTGATTGGAAGCTTCCTGAATGTATGTATCTATCGTATTCCGGAGGAAATGAGCATTGTAACTGAAGGCTCTCATTGTATGAACTGTAATTCCAAATTGAAGTGGTATGAGCTGCTACCAATATTTAGTTATATATTATTATTGGGGAAATGCAGAAACTGTAAAACACGAATTTCTATTCAATACCCAATTATTGAAGCACTTAACGGAGTAATGTATGTGCTTGTTTTTTATTTCAACGGATGGGACTCTATATATAACATTTTGCTAAGTGTAGTTTATTGCTTTATGATTTCAGCACTTATTGTACTTAGTGTAATTGATTTTAGAACGAATATTATACCTGCGGGTATTAACATATTTCTTTTGGTGATGGGACTGGCTGCTGTAATGAGTAAGTATTTTCAGAGTGGAAGGGAAACTGATCTTGTATGGGATCATGCCATAGGCTTTTTTGCTATAAGTTTGTTTTTACTATTAATTTTCTATGCTACAAGGGGTAGAGCAATAGGAGGCGGTGATATTAAGCTGATGGCCGCTGCTGGATTGCTTCTTGGTTGGGAGCTGGTTATATTAGCATTTTTTATAGGATGTATTCTGGCCGCTATCATACATCCCATAAGAATGAAAATAAGTAATATTGGTAGAGCATTGGCCTTCGGTCCATACCTTTCTATTGGAATAGTAGTAGCATTACTTTTTGGAAGACAACTAATCACATGGTATATCGAAACTTTTTTTCTATAGACTAATATTTACTCTATAATGACAGCATTTAAAATTAACACATACATCATGATTTGTATTGTTAAGGGGGAGCAGGATGGCTAAGAAAGTATTAAGCATATTAATTGGATCGGATTGTACTAAGGTATGCGAATTAAAATATAAGAAAAAATATAAAAACAAAGGTATTCGTGTATATAAAAGCCTAGTCTTTGATACGCCAAAGGGTTCTGTTGAGGATGGCTTTATTAAGGACATGAATGTCTTTGGCGAAGAGCTAAAAAACAGACTTAAGGCAGCCAAGATTAAGTCTTACAGGGTTGTTTTCACCATTAACTCCAGTAGGATAGCAAACCGTGAAATAATTATACCCCCGGTTAAAGAAAAACGAATAATAGATATTATTAATACAGGAGCGTCAGAATATTTTCCAATAGATATGAATGAATATATTCTTTCCTATCAAATTCTTGAGAAGAGTTCAGCCGCCTCCAGCAAAGACAACCAGAAGAGATTAGTGAAAAATGAGAAAAAGCTGGCGAAAAAACAGGCCAAGCAGGGAAAAAAGGCTTTAAAGAAAAGAAATAAAACACAGATAATTGCTGAAAATCTAGAGAAGATGAATTCTATTATAGAACTCGAAGCCAACAGATTAGATGCTGATAATACATCAGGAGGAAGGATTGGCAAGGAAGCAAAGAATCAAATGCGCCTTACCGCATACGCCGCTCCCTCAGCCATGGTAAGGAATTACTATAGCTTCGCTAAACAGATGAATCTTGATATCTTAGCCATAGACTATTATGGTAACAGTAGTTATCAGG
>CAZDWP010000439.1:0-1686 GCA_964508985.1 uncultured Herbinix sp.
AAAATCTAAGTTCCACACGCAACTTTGTGCCTGCGGCTCAAAGTTTACAGATTTTGGAAAGGATTAATATGTACAAATTTGAAAGTAGAATTAGATACAGTGAAACAGATAATCAAGGCAAGTTAGCTCTTTGCTCTTTATTAGATTATTTTCAAGATTGTTCCACTTTTCAATCAGAACACTTGGGATTGGGTCTGCAATATATGAAGGAACGGGATATGGTATGGGTACTGTCTGCATGGCAGATTGTGGTTGAGCGCTATCCTGTTTTGTGTGAAGAGGTTGAAATCGGTACGCTACCATATGATTTTAGAGGTTTTTTGGGTTCTCGTAATTTTTGTATGATGACGAAACAAGGAGAGTATTTGGCGAAAGCCAATACCTTATGGAGTTTATTAAGTACAAAAACCATGAAGCCTATAGCTGCCAATGAAGAAATGAAAAATGGCTTTAAGTTGGAGCCTAAATTAGAAATGGAATACGCACCTCGTAAAATTGCAATTCCTAAAGAGGGCGGAAGTATTGGAGAGTCAATTATAGTCAAGAGACATCATTTAGACACTAATCAACATGTAAATAATGGACGATACATAGATATGGCGATGGAATTTTTGCCATCAGATTATATAATTCATCAGATGCGTGCAGAATATAAAAAACAGGCATGGTTAGATGATGTATTATATCCATATATTGTACAACAAGATAATAAGTATATTATATCCTTGCAAGATAAAGAGGGTGTTCCCTTTGTTAATGTTGAATTTATATAGAAATAGTTGCCCTATGAAAGGAAGTAGGTGAAATAAGAACGTGATTAAATTAGGCGAAAAGCAGCAATTAGAAATTGTGAAAAAAGTAGAGTTTGGAGTGTATTTGGCAGAGTCAATGGAAGAGATAGATGACAGAGTCCTTCTTCCTATGAAACAAGTGCCAGAAGGCAAAACCATTGGAGACACACTAGAGGTATTTGTTTATAGAGATTCTCAAGATAGATTAATAGCCACAACCAACTCCCCTAAATTAGTATTAGGACAAGTTGCTGAATTGACTGTTGCGCAAAATGGTAAATTTGGTGCCTTTCTTGATTGGGGGTTGGAAAAAGATTTAATGCTTCCGTTTAAACAACAGACCAAGAGAGTACAAGAGGGTGAAACTGTACTAGTTGCCTTATACATTGATAAAAGTACAAGGCTTTGTGCCACAATGAACGTTTATCCATACCTTCGTACAGACAGTCCTTATCATAAGGATGAAAAAGTTACTGGTCGAGTTTATGAAATCAGTCAGGAGTTCGGTGCATTTGTAGCAATTGATAATATTTTTTCTGCCCTTATTCCTCAAAAGGAACTTTATGGTAAGGTTGAAATCGGTCAAGATATTGAAGCGAGAATTATCGAAGTAAAGGAAGATGGTAAGTTAACTCTAAGCATTCGGGAAAAGGCTCATATACAGATTGAAAAGGATGCAGAGGAAATATTGCGTATAATCGAAAGTTATGATGGTGTTTTGCCTTTTAATGACAAAGTGTCACCAGAAATTATTAAACGTGAAACAGGCATGAGTAAAAATGAGTTTAAACGTGCGGTTGGAAATTTGTTGAAAGCAGGAAAAATTGAAATTGCTGAAAAGGTTATAAGAAGGAAATAAAGTGTTACAGTTAAGACTACAGCCAGTCATAAAATG
>CAZDWP010000440.1:0-1683 GCA_964508985.1 uncultured Herbinix sp.
GACAAATCACTGGATCTACTCGAAGAGATGCTTCAGAATAGTAATCCTATTGTTAAATACCTTATAAACAATGCCGGAGGAGGAAGAATGGGTTCATCAGATGAGTTCTCAAGAGAAGAGATTGAATCACATGTGATGGTTCATTGTACAACAATTGCAACTCTATGTAACTTATGTATACCCTATATGCAAAAAGGATGCCACATCATAAACATGGCATCACAGTCTGCTTTTCAACCGGTACCCTATATTAATCTATATGCAGCAAGTAAAGCATTTGTAAGAAGCTATTCTAGGGCATTAAATGTAGAACTGAATTGTAGGGGTATAGTTACTACTGTAGCCTGTCCAGGTTGGATTAAGACTGAATTGCTAGAAGATAAACGTAATGGTAAGCAAATTCAATTCCCTGCAATTGCATTAGCAGAGGATGTGGCCGCTAAAATTCTTAAGGATGCAAAAAGAGGCAAGGATATGTCTGTGTACGGTATATATGTAAAATGGATGCACCTACTATCTAAAATTTTCCCCCATAAGCTTGTAATGAGGACATGGGTAAAGCAAATCAAGGAATATATTTGAGAGGTAGTATAAATTGAAGAACAGAATATCATCAGAGCGTGTCGATTTGTTTGATCCGAATATTTACATAACTATTTTTTTTGATATTATTGGCGAAGTAGATACAGAATTATTGCTTTCAGCTGTAAATAAAGCCTTTACCAGATTTGAAGCTACCATGTCTAGAATCGTATTATTGGATGACGGTGAAGCATACTATGAGAAGATGCCTGTCAGCGCCTGCACAGTGAAGACTACACAGCAGGACATTATCAGTTTGATAAAGGAAAATGAAAAAATTCCTTTTTCATTAGAAACTGGTGAATTAATGCGGGTATTTGTTCGGCCTTCAAGTAATAAATCAACCGTGTTAACCATGGCACATCATCTGGTGGGTGACGGTAAGTCTATAGTATACTTTATTGAAAGTATAATGAAGGCCTTAATCGAAAAACCACAGCCATATTCGAAACTGCATTTGATAACAGAAGATTCATTACCTAAAGAATCACAACAGCCTCTTTGGATGAGATGGTGGACTAACGGATTTAATAGGTCTTGGAAAAAGTCAGGGAAGGTATTTGGCTATGATGATTATTATAGACTCCATTATGTTTACTGGGAGGAAAGAGAATCAGTAGTTCTGATGGAAGAATTCTTAAATGAAGATGTGAAGATTATTCATAAAAAGGCCACCGCTGCTAAAGTATCTATTAATAGCTATATTATTACGGCCTTCCTTAAGGCAAATATGAATATGAGTAAAGCAGGCCTAGCAGTAAATGCACGTATTGATAATAACCGAACAATGTCGAATCAGGCATCGGGTATATCTATTGACTATGCTTATAACGATAAACTGCCTTTTGAAAGAAATGCTCAGGAGGTACATAGGAGAATATACAAGAAGTTAAGTCGTCCTGTAAATAAGTATTTTATTCTTCGCTTTATGCAGAGATTTCAATCATCACTTATAGATTCAATTATGATGCATATCTATGGTTTATATGATAATAAGGTGACATTTAAGTTATCAAAGATAATGGGATATAAATCAGGTGGTAGAACTTCTATCGGTATAACAAACTTAACAAAGATTGATATTGAGAATACATATAATGA
>CAZDWP010000441.1:0-1681 GCA_964508985.1 uncultured Herbinix sp.
TGGTCATTTTCTTTATTTCTCATTTTAGGATTAAAGCTTTCCTCAATAGCAGCTTTTAATATCATACTGCTAGAACCTGTGTATGATATTACACGGTTACCAAATAATGAATACAACTCTCTCTCAAGATATTCTGCAGTTTCCTTTGATTCGGTAAATATAATTTTTTTATTTCCAACAAGTTTATCATTTGTCTGTAAATCAAATTTGAACTGGTCAAGTTTAGGGTCTGTTGTAATACTGGACCACATTTCGCTAAGGTATTTCATCTTAGCCAAATCCCATTTCAAATCTTTTATAAACTGCTCTGAAAACTGCTCCGACTTGAAGTGCATTACAATCTCGTCCTCTACCAATTTCAACAGCTTCTCGTCATCACCACTATCAAGAAGGTCATAAACATCGACCTTTTTACTGATATATACTTCTCCCTCATCATACATAGCAATGAACTTTTCGTATGATGACTGAAATCTTCTAAGCGTATTCTTAAAAGCAAAGAAACTGCTCTCCAAACGCTTTACTAATATGGATTTCATGAAGCCTCCCATATTGTGCTGAGCCGCTAATAATGAAGCATATTTCTTTGTATCCTTCAAATAAGTCAAAGGCTTATATCTTGAATATTTAAAATTCTTGATGACATTAACAGTCTCACTAAACACTGTATTTGTATCATCATCAAATTCGTAAGCAATTGGAATAGGTGTTCCAAGCTTAGGGAACGATAATCCCTGCTTTTCCAAATCATCCGCATAATACTCCATAATCTCACCACGAGTTCTACGTATCATTACATGGCGAAGGATTCTATCTCTGATTTCCTCTGAGTTTGCTCTCAACTGGTCAAGATATTGCTGTGAACCTTTTGAGAACTTATTTTCTTTTCGATACAACTCCTTAAAGAATGCCTCCAGGTCTCTAAGTCCAACGATTGTGCTGTTATGCTTAGATTGGAATAAATACAGCTGATTCTCTATATCACTAGAATAATTGTTAATAGGTGTTGCTGATATGAGCACAACCTTTTTTCCATAGCAAATCTTATGTAAGTTACTAAAGCTCTCCGTTCCCTGATTTCTAAATCTATGGGCTTCATCAATAAAGATGTACTTAAACTTATCTACGCCTTTATCAAGAATCTTTTCAAGCCGACCAAGAGATTCAACCTCAGCAGCGACATCAAATTCAAGTAGTACTTCCTTCCAATAATCAACCAAGACTGGTGGACATATAACTAACTTTTTACCCTTTGGTAGATTCTTAGCCAACATGGCACAAATATATGTCTTACCAAGACCGACTACGTCTGATACGAATACACCATTATAAGATTCCAGAATTTTACGAGCCTGGACAACAGCATCCAGCTGATATTGTAATTTCATATATCCAGGTGGCAATAGGTCATCACCTAATAAATCCTTGTCTGCGTTAATCTCTTCTTTAAAGAACTCATACAAAGTCTTTAGGTATATTTCATATGGTGTAATATCGTTTCTCAGCCATGTTTTTTTCTCAACTATATCTATGTACTGCTCAGTAATAGGTACTGATTTCTGCCACAGCTCTTCAAATTTTTCAAGAGCAAATTGCACATCACGGCTATCCTTAAGTTCTACATTAAACTCAAGGTTGTTTTGCAAACCTGCTTCTGAGAAGTTACTGGAGCCAGTAATAA
>CAZDWP010000442.1:0-1680 GCA_964508985.1 uncultured Herbinix sp.
GTGACCATGCAAGGTTTATATTTTTTTCATTGGCACCGAATGAAGTGGAATATTTACAAAGGTCACAGGACTTTATAATTGGTTTTGACCAACTTCTAGATCAAGTAAATATTGCTGAGAACACACAAGAGCTTGGCCTTGTAAGCAAGCAGGCTTTTCAACTTACTATGCAGCTTCGAGAATTCAAGCTATTACTTCTTTCTCTTACCTTAAACTCTGATATTAAGATACATCTGACGTCCTCATTCATAAATGATATGTTAAATGAATTGGATGAATACATAACAGTACTACATTCTCTTAACACCAATAACCCGGTCATATACCATCCCCTACATTATCATCTTTTATGGCTGGCAGATGCCATAGGCCATGCAGCTTCAGTATCCTCCAATATAGATTTTGTTGAAAAGGAAATATTAGATAAAAGTAATTACTATGAGCTGCAGTTTACTGATTTGTATATAAAAGCAACTATGATGAACGGATATCTTAGGACACAGCTGGATAATTTCTCTTCTTTAAGTAGACTTAACAAACAAGTGGAAGTTATAATAACCTCCTTTAAAAATTTTTTAGAGGAGCTAAGGGATGAAAGAATGAATGGGCATATTCTAGGGACGCTATTTCCCTTAATGGCAGATCATATGTCAAGAGAGGAATGCTATTATTTATGGAAGCTAACTCAGACTGCAGGACTCACAAGAAAGCCTGACTGTAATCCGGGAAGCCCCAGAATCGAAGGATAATATTATAACTATATATTTGTGCTTTATCTTTCATAAATGTATAGATTAAAAAATAGAAGGGGATGAAGACATGGAATTTCAACAAAGTAGAACCTATGCTAATCTGCAAAATGCCTATGATATAGAGCTTATGCAAAGCACCTTATATTCTATATATGGTGATATTGTCAGGCAAAGTGGATATCATCAAATCGGTAATATCTATGATATATTCCAAGGTAATAATAAAGAACATGCAAGGATATGGTTACGTCAACTAAATCAAGGGAATCTACCGGATGCTAGCGAAGTGCTTCAGTTATCAGCACAGCAGGAATACTATAAAGGTAATCAGCTTTACCGTGACTATGCCCGCATAGCTAGAGAAGAGGGTTATAATGATATTGAGTCCTTATTTAACGGAATTGCCAATATTGATTTAAACCACGGGCTACAGCTGGAAACACAATATAATGACGTTATAAGAGATCAAGTCTTTTGTAAGGACCAGGAAACCCTATGGATATGTATGCAATGTGGTAATATCTTGAACGGACTATGCGCCCCTGTAGTATGTCCCGTATGTGGCTTTCCACAAAGCTTTTATCGCCTATATGGTACAGAGCCAATTTAGGTATAATGCTATAAATATAAGAGGAGGTAGCCTTACACCGACTACCTCCTAAAATTATTATATAGTTTTACAAAAGTATAATTCACTTACTTAATTAGTAAATAACTGTGACCAATATATAACTCCGCCAGACTGGTATACACCTATACCGATTTTACCAAAGCTGCCATTTAGGATGTTAGCTCTATGTCCTGGTGAATTCATCCATCCGTTCACAACTTCCTGTGGGGAACGCTGACCATAAGCTATATTCTCACCGGCTGTTCTATAAGAAATTCCATATTCCTGTAGCACGGTTGAGAATTTGCTTCCGTTAGG
>CAZDWP010000443.1:0-1679 GCA_964508985.1 uncultured Herbinix sp.
GGTATTTACCGAATTAAGATATGGGATTATTCTCATTCTGAGTCCGGGAGATCAGCTTCCGTCAATTCCACAAAGTCTATCTTATTATAGAAATCTTCGATTACCCTACACATTGCATCAGATATTTCTCGACTAATATTACTTCTATCTTTTCCAGTTTCAATCGCTTTTAGGAAAGCAACTAATTCATATCGGATTCCTTCTCCATCAAGCTGATAAAAATATCTTTTGTTCAGACTTGAATCCTCATATCGCAATTCAAAATAATCTGTTTTCCACCACGGAGCAGGTATGTATATGTATCCTTTTGTTCCTGATATAACTAACTCTCCTTCAGATTTAACACCTTTCCCTACTTTTACAGTAGCTACAGCATCATCAAATACAAAGTCAATTTTAGTAAAGATATCAAATGTATCATTTAACATCTTAGATACGATTCTCTTTTCTTTGTACTCAGTACCAAGTAACTGGAAAACAGGCAGCATTACTGTTGGGCCCCAAGCGTTTATACTATTCCAGGTATTTCCTACCTTATTCTCCTCGATAAGCTCTATATCACGAAGACTTGTAGCGGTTGCATCAATGGAAACGATCTTTCCGATTTTGCCGCTTTTCGCTAAGAGAAGCATTCTTGAGTATGCTGTGGAATAAGCAGTTTTTATGGAATCCATAAGAATACAATTGTTTTCTTCAGCCATTCTATGCAATTCAATACTCTGCTCTTTTGTTAATGCTATTGGAGTTTCGCATAAAACATGCTTCCCTTGTTCAATAGCTTTCTTGATTTGTTCAAAATGTAACCTCGGTTGTGAGAATACATAAATCGCATCCACACTTGATAGCAGCTCTTCGTATGAAGCTGTTTTTCTTAGTTCCATAATTCTATCGCTGCCTGTATAAATAGCTTCAGCGATAATTCCATTAACATACTTTGACTCATTCAGGAACTTCTCAACAACAATTGATTCCCCTACAAATCCTAGTTTAATCTGGCTCTTTTCAGTTCTTATTTCCGAGCTACTTACGCCTTCTGTTCTGTCAAGATAAACAACCTTGCAATATTCATTTAAGTAGTCGAACTTGCCGACCCAGTCAGAGCCGACAGTGAAGATGTCAACATCGTACTTGATAATGTCGTCTATCTTCTGGCCTTCATATTCTTCAATAATTATTTCATCTGCAATACCAGTAGCACGAACAGCTTCTATACGTTCCATCAAAGACTGCTGCACATTAATCTTACCGCGTGTCTTATCGAAGTCATCAGCTGTAACACCAACGATAAGGTAATCTCCTAATGCTTTAGCTCGCTCCAGGAGCCTGATATGACCATAGTGGAGCAAATCATAAGTACCATATGTAATAACTTTTGTCATATCAGTTTCCTCCTATTATAATAAGCCCCTCTTCTGCATATCCATTAATGCATTGATGAGTGTGGTATTATCCTCGTGTGTCAGTGCCCCGATATGTCCAACTCTAAAAATAGTATCTTTCATATCCCCGCCATTTGGGCAAATCCAGATACCATATTCATCTTTTAGAGTAAGAAATATATCATAAGCCTTAGCTGTGGTTGGATGAACAGAAGTCACTCCATTGGCAGGGCTTTCAGATACAAGTTCAAAAGGCAATTCCTTTATTTTGTTTCTAAAATCTGCTGCCTGCGCTGCAAC
>CAZDWP010000444.1:0-1677 GCA_964508985.1 uncultured Herbinix sp.
CTAACTTATCAACTGGTTTATATACAGTCATCATCTGGGTTCCTTCAACTATTCTCTGACAGGCGGCCAAATCAGCATCTTGTCCTGTTACTACTACACTTCCTGCCATACGGTTTTCTGATAATGCCCGTACTGCTTCAGTTGCAAGATTATCATTACCGCAAAATACCCCGTCTATTTGAGATGTTATCTTCATGGCCTCATTTACTGCATAATAGGCTTCCTCTGCAAGCCAGTTCACAGCATTGACAGTATAGATTTCATTTAGGTTAGTATCCTCCATAACCTCGCGATATCCCTGTTCTACCAGCTGAACATTATGATCTGTTGTGGGGCCAAAGATGGTTATAATGTTTCCTCCTTCAGGAATATTATCCTTTAGGGTCTGTGCCATTAAGGTTCCTACCTTCTCATTGTCAAATGAAATATAAAGATCTACATCAGAAGTAATTAGCAGTCTATCATAGGCTACTATCTTAATTCCTGCCTCCTTGGCCTTTTCAACTACCTCTCTACAGGCTTTAGAATCTACTGCAATAATTACTATTACATCCATTTCTTTTTCAATAAAATATTCTATCTGTGAAATCTGTTTTTCTACTTCACCGTTGGCATTTTGTACATTAACCTCCGCCCCTAGCTCCTCTGCGGTATACACGAACACATCTCTATCTCTTTGCCAGCGTTCGATAACAAAGGAATCGAAGGATAATCCGATTTGGATTTTACTTTCTGGTACTTCCCCCTGATAGGCCGGTTCATTTTCTTCACTACAGCCCACAAATAACAAAATAAAACATATAATAGTAATGCAAAATATCGACTTCTTCATAACCCTAATACCCTCTCCATTTCTATGCCCCCATTTTGCATTAATTACATAATTCTCTGTATTCGGTGGGGGTAACTCCTACCTGCTTCTTAAATATTCTGCTGAAATAATTTGGGTCACTATATCCTGTATCTACACATATGTTCTTTATATTCATGCTACTGTGCATAAGTAAGTCCTTTGCCCTTTCTATTCGTAAATTTGTCAGGTACTCTATGAAGTTCTCTCCTGTCTCCTCTTTAAATAGCTTAGAAAAATAATAAGGACTTATATCAACTATCCTTGATACATCATCCAATGATATATCCTTATTGTAATTTTCTTCAATATATTGCTTGGATTTAAATATCAACCCGCTGGTCTGTTCCTCTCTTTTCGAAGTTATATTTCTACAAGCCTGTGTAAGCTTATCTATAAACCATTTCCTAAGTTGCTCATTATTTTCAATATTTATTAAGGTGGGAAGATAATCCTCACGATACAGGAAATAATATGTCATTCCTCCGCTTAAAAATGCTTTCTGCTCAGCAAATAATACAAATTCCAAGACCTTCAATTTGATATCCATAGTATAATTCGGATAATTATTAACCATCCAATCAAAGAATAGATTTGCCTGCGTCCTTGTACCCTCTATATCACCCTTCTCAATTTCATCAAACAATTCACTCTCGATGTCTATAGGATAATCCTCTTCATATTCACATCCGATAGAAAGATCCTTCACATGGGCTACTCTTCCCTTACTGTTTCGTATAGCACTTAAGGCTTCTTTATAGGAATCACCAAGCCTATATATGGAGGTCACAGACCCAATACCAATCTTGAACTGAATATCAAGCTGC
>CAZDWP010000445.1:0-1672 GCA_964508985.1 uncultured Herbinix sp.
AGATACCTCCGGAAAAGACCCTTGAGATGATACAGAAGATGTGGGAACTAGCAGGAATCATGGTTGACGAGAAAAGATAGGAGGGATCATTATGGCTATGAGATTATCCGGACTGATCTCTGGAATGGATACAGAGAACGTTGTTGCTCAATTAATGCAAGCCCATAGACTTAAGTCTACTAAGGTACAGAACAAGATAACTACTACAGAATGGAAACAGGACAAGTGGTCTGCTTTTAATAAGAAGATATACGCTTTATATACGGGACAATTATCAAAGATTCGTATGCAGGGATCCTTTGCTGTGAAGAAAGCGACATCTTCTAATTTGAATAAAATAGAGGTAAATGCTGGGTCCAATGCACCCGAAGGAACTCATATACTTAAGGTAAAGCAGCTTGCCAGTTCACAGTTTATGACTGGTGCAGAGCTTAATACAGATAATAATGGGGACCAGATTAACACAAGTACTAAATTGGTGGATCTTGGCTTTGTTGCATCTGAGGGTACATCTATAAATATAAAGAATGGTGAAAAGCAAGTTAATCTTGACGTTAGAGATAACACAACCGTTGGAGAATTTATTACTTCTTTAAAGAGCGCAGGATTAAATGCAAACTATGATACAACGCAGAAGCGTTTCTTTATAAGCTCAAAATCTAGTGGTGTAGATAATGCCTTTGAGATTACCACTTCATCATCAGTACAAGTCCAGGACAAGAACGAGCTTCGCACCTTTTTAGGTTACGATTCCTTAAGTAGCGCTGATAAAGGTATAGTAGACGAATCCTTAAATTCATATCTTAACGATATTCTTACTTCAGAGGATAAGGTTGTTATAAGGAATGATTTGTTGGATATGAAGCATCAACAGGTTCGGGAAAAGTATATTGATGATTATATTAGCTCGGTAGAGGAAGGCCTTCAAGAAGGCGAAACCATAGACGACGCAGTATTACAAGCTGCAGAAGAAGCTGCTACCGCCGAGTATGAAGCGTGGAAGAGTAATGAGGCCCAAGCTACTAATGTATTTTTGCTGGCCGAGCAAGAACTTGATACACGACTTACTGAATATGCCAATGCGGATAGTAATCCAATAAGTCAAACCGGCAGTCTTGCAAATCTTGGAATTGGAGAGATAACCAAGGATGTTGATGGTAATATAGTGATAAGCGGTAATCCAGCTGGTAGCGTGCTTGTTGAGGCTGCTGATGCAGAAATAATATATAATGGAGCATTGCTTACCGGATCATCCAATAATTTTTCGGTTAATGGTCTTTCACTTACCTTAAAAGGAATAACTGCAGGACTTGATACGGTAGGTACTGAGGATGATGAGGTTATTAGCTTATCTGTAGCAGGCAATACCGAAGCTGTATATGATACAGTTAAGGATTTTGTAAAGACATATAATGAACTTCTTAAGGAAATGAACGAGGCATATAATGCTGAGACTTCACGAGGATATGACCCCCTTACCGATGAAGAAAGAGAATCGATGACAGATGACCAGATAGAAAAATGGGAGACCAAAATTAAGAATTCACTTCTTAGAAGAGACAATACATTAGGTAGCCTTATAAATGTTATGCGTTCAACACTAAATGAAAGTGTCACAGTAGATGGTAAGACTCTCTCGCTTTCTAGCATTGGCATAACAACTAAGAGTTAT
>CAZDWP010000446.1:0-1669 GCA_964508985.1 uncultured Herbinix sp.
TTGTCAGATTACCATCTATCAATGACTCACCGAATTCCATAACAAGCATCATTCCATATTCATCCTTGACTCCAAGTAGGTTGCAGAAATTATCCTTCTCTCTTTCAAAATCTGCCCCCGATAAGGCAGCATAGATAAAATCACTTTCTATTATAGGCAAAACAATTTCAAGCTTCTCACGAATCATCAGGTCATTACTTCTCTTCTTTCTGTCTGCCTCAATAATATCCATAGCCTTTTGTAATACCTGTATGACTACGGATTGATTAACTGGCTTTGTCAAATACTCCAATACACCCAGATTTATTGCTTCCTTGGCATAGTTAAATTTATCAAATGCAGTCATTACTATGAATATAACAGATTTATTGGTCTTTCTAATCTCCTTCATAGCTTCTATTCCGTTAATTCCCGGCATATGTATATCCATAATCGCTATATCCGGCTTGAATTTCTCTGCCAGCTCAATTACACTTCTTCCTGTATATGCATATTCTACAGTACAGCTTTGTCCGAAATTCTTCTCTATAATAAAATTCAACGAATCGATAACGATCCCCTCATCATCTGCAAGCATAATCTTATACATGTATATCATCCTCCTTAGGTATAAACATAGTAACAGTCGTGCCTTTATTATATCCATCACTATGTATATGAAATATATCATCTGTTTCATAATAAAGCTTGAGGCGGTTTATCACATTGCCAAGCCCAATTCCGTTAGAGTCCTTCGTAAGGCTTACTTCTCTTTCCATATTGCCATTCTTTATACCTTGACATAATATCCTATCGATTGTAGCCTGTTCCATTCCAGCCCCATTATCATATATGGTGATACGGATAGCATCAGGTGCACGATCAACCTCTAAGTATATTTTTCCCTCATATTCAATATCTCTAATTCCATAGTTTACGGAATTTTCTACGACCGGTTGTAAAATCATACTAGGAACCTTAACATCCAAAACGCTCTCATCAACTTTCTTAAAAAACTTGATTTTACCCGAAAATCGAACATTTAATATATAGATATAGGTATCAACCAGCTTTATTTCATCCCTTAAAGTAGAGTCCTGATTGAAGCTTTTCATATTAAATCTAAAGAAATCAGCCATATTTTCTATAAATAGGCAGGTTTTGTCCGCCCCTTCCATCATAGCAAGCTGCGCACCGGCATTTAGTGTATTAAATAGAAAATGAGGATTAATTTGAGCTTGAAGATATTTTAGCTGCGCATCCTTTAAATGATTCGTCATCATGAGCTCTCTTTCCTTCATATTGCTCTCTATTTCCATACTCTCCTTAATCCTACTGATATACTGTTGAATACTGACAGCCATGGTATTAAATGCATTTGTAACTATTCCGACCTCGTCGGAGGACTTAACAGGAACCAGATTTACATCAAAATTACCAGCAGATATTTCATTAGCAGTCTTCGTAAGTTTCATAAGGGGACCTGTAATGCTTCTGGTGACCAGAATAATTAAGATAATATTAAAGGCCATTATAAACAAAAGCACCGAACTACCTATTACCTCTAGGTAGTTTAATGATGTTCTTAAAAGCTCGTAATTATTTGAATTATATTTAAACAGCTCATTATTTAATGTGTTGATATGAGTACTAATATAATCATACATTCCCGTGGCTTCCTCATAATTCG
>CAZDWP010000447.1:0-1661 GCA_964508985.1 uncultured Herbinix sp.
ACACCCCAGGACACGTGGACTTTACCGTAGAGGTAGAGCGTTCACTTCGTGTACTGGATAGTGCTGTTGGTGTATTTTGTGCAAAAGGTGGCGTTGAGCCCCAGTCTGAGACAGTATGGCGTCAAGCTGATAAGTATCGAGTACCGAGAATGGCATTTGTAAATAAAATGGACATTTCAGGTGCAGACTTTTTTAATGTTATAAATATGATTAAGACCAGGCTTGGGAAGAACCCCGTAGCCCTACAGCTTCCTATCGGTAAAGAAGACACATTTATTGGACTTGTAGATTTATTCGAGATGAAAGCTTATTACTATAATGATGATAAGGGTGAGGATATCACCATTTCTGAAATTCCTGATGATATGAAGGATCTTGCAGAGGAATATAGGGGTATTATGATCGAAGCCATCTGTGACACCGATGATGTTTTAATGGAAAAGTACCTGGAAGGTGAAGAACCATCTGTGAAGGAATTAAAGACTGCACTTAGAGAGGCTACTATTTCCGTTAAGATTATACCTGTTCTATGCGGATCTGCTTATCGTAACAAGGGAGTACAGAAGCTTTTAGATGCAGTTATTGAGTTTATGCCTGCTCCTACAGATGTGGCTGATATTAAAGGTATAGATGAAAATGGTAATGAGGTTACAAGAAAGTCTTCTGATGAAGAACCCTTCTCCGCATTAGCATTTAAGATTATGGCCGATCCATTTGTTGGAAAGCTTGCCTTCTTTAGGGTATATTCAGGAACACTGAACTCAGGTTCTTATGTACTGAATTCCTCAAAAGGCAAGAAGGAACGTGTAGGACGTATCCTTCAGATGCATGCCAACAAGAGAGAAGACCTGGAAAAGGTATATTCAGGAGATATTGCTTCTGCAGTAGGACTTAAAACGACTGCCACAGGGGATACCCTTTGTGATGAAAAGCATCCTGTTATACTTGAATCCATGGAATTCCCTGAGCCTGTTATTAATGTTGCTATAGAACCTAAGACTAAAGTTGGTCAGGATAAGATGGGTGAAGCTTTAGCTAAGCTAGCTGAAGAAGATCCTACATTCAGAGCCTATACCGATGAAGAAACAGGTCAAACTATAATCGCGGGTATGGGAGAACTTCATCTTGAAATCATCGTTGATAGATTATTACGTGAATTTAAGGTAGAGGCTAATGTTGGTGCACCTCAGGTTGCATATAAGGAGACCTTTACTAAGACAGTTGAGATTGACAGTAAATACGCAAGACAATCCGGTGGACGTGGTCAATATGGACACTGTAAGGTTCGCTTTGAGCCTATGGATGCCAATGCAGAGAAGACTTTTGAATTTGTATCTGAGATTGTCGGAGGAGCGATTCCGAAGGAATATGTACCTGCTGTTGGCCACGGCATAGAAGAAGCATCTAAGGCTGGTATTCTAGGTGGATATCCTGTACTGGGTATTAGAGCGGTCGTATATGATGGTTCATATCATGAGGTTGACTCCAGCGAAATGGCATTTAAGATTGCAGGCTCTATGGCATTTAAGGATGCTATGAACAAGGGCGGTTCTGTACTTCTTGAGCCAGTCATGAGAGTTGAGGTTACTGTACCCGATGATTATATGGGTGATGTTATCGGAGATATTAGCTCCCGTCGTGGTCGTATTGAGAGTACAGAT
>CAZDWP010000448.1:0-1656 GCA_964508985.1 uncultured Herbinix sp.
TATTAGTATGTCCATGCAACTGCGTAGATATTACAAGATCATAATTTTTATTTTACCTCTACAACCGCACTCTTACTAACGTTTCCAGAGATATCAGTAGCATACACCTCTACTTTTGCTCCTTTAGCTAAACGGGATGGAAGAATACAGGAGTAATTTCCTTTTGAATCTGCATCACATGAATAAGGTCTGTTGTTAAGTACTACTGTTACTACCGAATCCGCCTCGGCTGTTCCAGTAACCTCAAAGCCTCCTACCACATATCCTTTGATCTTTGGTTTCTTCGGAGCCGCACTGTCACAGGCTGTTACACTTATGCTTTCAATAAACATATTTCCTGCATCATCTGATACGCGTACTGAATAATAACCAGTTTTGTTTACACCAAATTGCAGAGTATCTGTAATTAATTCTGCAGTTCTCCATTTTGAATTATTAATGTCCCGCTGAGAAAGCTTTCCTTTAAGATATCGCACTTCCTTCGGTACCTCAATGGTATCAACCCTAATATATGAATTCTTAGTCCTGCCAACCTGTTTTAGCTCGAGAGGATAAGGAATAGAACTAACCTCAATACTGGTCCGTCCACCATCTCCCACAGTAAGTGTTTCAAGGGAAATGTAGTATTTTCCTGCTTCTAATAGAAGTTCCTCTTGGTTCTTAACATTATTTCCATTGAATTGCTTTGTCAGCCTTGCTTCTCTATCCTGTCCATACAATATAATTTTGGCTTTATTAGAGGATTCATACATGTAAGCAATATTAATTAAGGAGCGCTCCTTTATTTCAAATTTATAGTAATCCCTTGGATTGGCCACGGTCAATAATCCTTGAACCGCTTTCTCTAGCTTGATAGGATTCTCATTGCCGACACTCGATGGTCTAAAAGTCTCATCGCTTATTACCGGTTGATAATATAGAATGAATTCTGCCTGGCCTTTTACAAATGTTGAAGTATTATGATTCGTCTGAAGCTTATCTGTCCTTATTGCTACATAATAGGTTCCTCTGTCAAGTGCTACCTTTGTCTTGGTATTGCCATTTACAGGAGCTTTAGTTGTGTTTATACTTCCTCTGGCTGTTATTGTAGGAATAGCCTCAAATATTAACTTATCATCTCGATATACTGTCGCAGATATAATAGGTTCCTGTTCAGAATGCTTCGAATTAGTATAGGTGTTTTTTGTAAGCTTATCTGCTGTCAAAATCATCTTAACAAACCCGTCATCTTCCAATGTAAATTTATAGATTCTAGTTTCATAGTAAGGATATAAAGAGTTATCAATAGCAATATTATTTATATCATAAAGGTTATATACTTCAATATCATTTACCTCTGTTATCTTAAGCTCATCTATCTTAGTCTGCACTGAAGCCTTCGCCGTGTCCCGACCCTCAAGCATTATTCCTATGACTGCTACTAATATCAACAAAAGTGGTATCCTAAAATATTTTCTCATCCTCTTTTCTCCTCCATATAATTTAATACAATTTTCGAACCTTATACTATCATCATAAATGTTATCACCTATGATATTTTATGTCAAATACAACCATTCATTTTAATAAAAAGTAATATAGTTAACCGTAAAATCAAGCTGCTTATAAGCAATTAATAGTTTTATCTTATGACATATTCTTTATAAAAACCATATA
>CAZDWP010000449.1:0-1649 GCA_964508985.1 uncultured Herbinix sp.
TTTCTGATCCTGCTGATTTCTATATGTTTTCTGCCTTATATGAGGCTACGGAAAACCAGCAGATATTTGGGATATAGGTATAGAGATTTGATATAAGATAAAGCACTTATTATAAACTTAAGAGAAGGGGATAGATGCCTTGGTAAGAGCACTTATATTTGCAGGCGGTACCGGAAGAAGAATGAATAGCAGGTCCAAGCCAAAGCAATTTATCGAAATACATGGAAAGCCAATTATTATCTATACGATATTAATTTCCTTTATTTCCCCTTGGACTGATTATATATTTGTCAGTGTCATCATGGGAGATAACTATAATAAGTATACGGTTGCATTAGGCTTGTATAAAATGCTTGAGAGAGAGTTTATTACTACATGGTATACAAGATTCGCAGCTGGTGCGGTTTTAGTATCTATTCCTATAGCAATTTTATTTGTAATCATGCAGAGGTATTATACCGAAGGAATATCAGGAGCGGTAAAGGGCTAACCATGGTACCAGGTACCATACCCGATATTGCTACCTCTACCGATAGGAGATTAGATGAGGCGAATAAAATATCTTGGTTTATTAATGTTGACTATATGTACAATTGTCGGGTGTAAGGCTAAGGAGCCAATAGACCCAGATATTAGTAATGAGAATATGTCCAAAAAAGAGCAAACACAGGATGAATCTCAAGATCAACTGAGCCCTTCACCGACCGAGCAATCTGACGAGGAACAAGCCCTTTCAATCCCGAAATACAGATATCATCAAAAACTTAATGTCATTGATGATAATTATCGTACCTACTATGAGGTGTTTCTGTATTCCTATTATGACAGTGATGGGGATGGTATCGGTGATATAAATGGATTGATTAATCAGCTGGATTATATTAATGATGGCAATCCGGACACATATTCCGACCTTGGCTTCAACGGAATATGGCTTATGCCCATTATGCCATCCAATACCTACCACAAGTATGATGTAAAGGACTACTATGATATAGATCCTGAGTATGGCACTCTAGAGGATTTTAAGAGGCTTGTAGAGGAATGCAATAAAAGGGGAATAAAGCTTATTATAGACCTCGTGCTAAATCATAGCTCACAGCTGCATCCTTGGTTTAAATCTGCTTTGCAAAGCTTAAATATCCAGCCGTGTGGCCAGGAGACCTGCATACATGAAAAACTATGCAGAGAGCATAATCCCTATATAGGCTACTATAACTTTATAGAGGGAAAGCCTCAAAGAAGTGATTATTATCCTAGCGGAGTCGGAGATTGGTATTATGAGGGAGTATTTACCTCAAATATGCCCGATCTGAATCTGGCTGATGAAAATCTTAGAAAAGATATCGAAGATATCATGAAATACTGGTTAGGGCTTGGTGTAGGAGGCTTTAGACTGGATGCAGCACTGCATTATTACTCCAACGATACTGACAAGAATATCGAAGCTTTATCCTGGCTGAAAGAGTATATCAAGGACTATAATCAGGACAATTATATGGTTGCAGAGATCTGGACAAATTTTGGAACCTTTTCAAAATACTATGCTAGTGGAATTGACAGTGTATTCAATTTCTCATTTGCAGCGGAAAGTGGTAAGATTACAAAGACCTTAAATTATAAGGGTAACAGTAACTCTGCAAAGGCAT
>CAZDWP010000450.1:0-1646 GCA_964508985.1 uncultured Herbinix sp.
AATATTACTCTTTTTCCATTCTCTGCAAATGACATAGCCATATTAAAGGATACACTACTCTTTCCTTCATTAGGTGTGCAGCTGGTTACACTAATCACCTTAATGTCATCTCCACAAAACTGTATATTTGTTCTAAGAGCCTTATATGCTTCATTAGTCCTATAATCCAATTGGTCTCTTAGAATTTCAACCTTATTCTCAGTCATCTTAACTCTTCCCCTTCTTCTTGCTTTTCTTACCTTTTGCTTGTAATGCTCTACGATTCTTTCTAACTTCCTTATCATTTTCTATAGGGATTAATCCCAAGGTACTAAGCTCAAGATACTTTTCGACATCATCACTACCCTTTATCGTGTCATCCATCATATATAATGCTACTATAATACCTCCTGCTAATAATCCACCAATTAGGCCTCCTAATACCGTATTTTTCATTACATTCGGTCTGGATGGGTATAATGGTAGGTTCCCCTCATCAACAATCGTTGGCTTTTCCATAGACATTATTTTATTTATTTGCTCGGTAGATACATTGGCAAACTCATCGGCGATTCTCTTAGCAAGGTAAGGATTTGGATGTTCCACCTTTATTTCAAGTATTCTGGTATTGCTAGGGTTAGAGACTGAGACCCTTCCTAACATTTCCTCATAGGATATATTCAGATATGTATTCTCAATTACGCGATTTACCACAGGTCTACTCTTAACTAATACCATATAGTCCTGAGTAAGCTGAGTTCCAATCTGGATATCCGCTAGGCTCGTAATAGATGTGGACTTACTAAGTATATATAATTGAGTCTTAGAGGTATAGATAGGTGTTAACATGAATTTGCTATATACCCCTGCCGCCATAGCAAATACTAACCCGGTCAGGACAATAATCCATAGCCGTGATTTTATCAAATGGAACAAGTCCATCAAGTCGATTTCAACTTCTTCATTGGTGTGATTTTCCATAAAGGCTCCTTTATATGTATATATCCTCAAGTAATTTAGTTGGGTTATTTATGAATATTCTATTTATCTGGTCTTCATCGCATCGTTTCAGTAAATGCTTTACAGCAAACTGCATCATCGGTACCCTTACCCTATCGCTATGGCAATCACTACTGATAAAATGAACCATGTCATTTTGAAGTAGTTTCCTATTATATAAGGCTTTTGTATCTAGGAAGCCTCCGATTACACTCTTGCTGTTCATCTGTATATAACACCCCATCTTAATAAGCTCTTTCACCATATCTGGCTTCCTATGTAGAGAATAATACCTTTCAACATGGGCAAGGATTGGTATGTAGCCGCTGTATATAAGCTTATTCATGCCACGATACATGGATTTAAAGGTGCTACCATATGAGAATTCAACCAATACATATCTGCTTCCCGCAAGTGTAAGCGCTTTTCCTGATTTTAGATCCTCAACAATCGATTCACTATAGTAAATTTCATTGCCAAGGGATATTCTAAAGTCCTTATTGATTTCAATGGCCTGCAGCTGAACCTGATTTACTATTTCTTTCAGTTCATCTACGGGGCGGTTATCTCTACCGGCTTCATAATGAGGCGTTGCAATAATTGTTGTAATCTGCTCCTTGTCAGCCATATAAAGCATCCTTATGGTCTGCTCCATGCTATCTGAGCCA
>CAZDWP010000451.1:0-1642 GCA_964508985.1 uncultured Herbinix sp.
ACACACATATGTTCTTCAGCAGAGTAATACATATAAAACCTATCATTCACGTAATAAACCTCTGGTGCCCAGAACCATTTATTGCCATAAGAATCATCCTTATGTAAAGCTAATCCATCCTTAGCACCAGTATATCTTTCCCAAGTCAAGAGGTCGCTTGAGGTCATAACTTCAATACCATTATCAGCACCAGTTCCATAAGCATAATAAACATCATTATGCAATAATATGAAAGGGTCAGCTAAAGGAACTAAGTTCTTATTAGTCACTTCCAATGTATTCTCTTTTTTTGCAGATGCATCTGCACAAGATGAAAAAGAAAACATATTTACTAACATAAAAAGCATTAACCATACAAGTGCACATTGACTACTTTGATATTTCATATTCATTTTTTTAATTATTATGGCCTTGGTTCAACCAGACACCTTTTTTCCCAAGACAAATATTTTTCTTGCATCTTTTCAACTTTTTCTGGAAAGTTATCTGATAAATCTGTAAGCTCGCTTCGGTCAACTCTGAGATTATACAACTCCCATTTTTTATTATTGCTGGGCATTACTATTTTCCACCCATCATTATCAATAAGAGCCTTTTCATTAAAGTGTTCAAAACAAATTTCTAAGTGACCCTTTCGCTTGCCAGTTTCAAATATAGGTAATAAACTCTTACCTTCATATGGGATAATTGAGTTTTCTTGATACACAGTTGGATATTCAGAATTAGATATATCTAAACACGTAGCCATAATATCAATCACATGTCCAATATCATTATTTATGGATCCTTGTTCTTGCTTAATCCCTTTTGGCCAATGTGCAATCATTGGGGTACAAATACCACCTTCATAAGACTTGGCTTTCCAAAAACGAAAAGGAGTATTTACAACATTTGCCCACTTCGCTCCAATGGAAGCAAAGGTATTTTCAGGTCCAGGTAAAACTTTTTTATTATGAGGATAAATTATTAGCTCACCATTTCTCATCATGTCGGGACGATCATTTTCTCCAGGCGAATAGTTTTGACAATCCTCATTACTTGCACCATTATCAGATAAGAAAACAATCAATGTGTTATCTAATTCTCCGGAATCATCAAGGGCTTGTATTACTTTACCTATTTCTTGGTCCATCCTATCTACCATGGCTGCATGAACTGCCATTGCTCTAACATCCCAATCAAGTGAGGGGTTATCATCCCATGAGTCTTGAAATTGACGGGGAGAAAGGAAATCATCGGCATCATCAAATAATTTCATTTGCTTCATCCTAACATATCGCTCTTCTCTAATTGTCTCCCAACCGACTTTATACTTCTCTTCATATTTAGCGATGTCGTCAGGTAAAGCATGAAGAGGCCAATGTGGTGCATGAAAAGATAAATAAAGAAAAAAAGGATTCTCGGATTTTGAATACCTATTTATATAGGAAACCGCACTATCTGCTAAAGCAATTGTACTATAATAGTCCTCAGGTACATCTTTAACAGGTTCATCTCCGTTTACTAAACTAAATGGGTCAAAAAAGTTAACTACTCCATAAATTGTTCCATAAAAATCTTGAAACCCTCTATTTACAGGATAATTATCCTTTGGTGCAAACTCTTCGTGATAAACTTGATGTGCTAACCACTCTCTTTGATC
>CAZDWP010000452.1:0-1642 GCA_964508985.1 uncultured Herbinix sp.
GCATATGACTGAAGTAAAGCTTACATCAGCAGTCATTCTTCCTCAGGACGAATATGTTAGAGTTGCTATAGATGAGGATAGAATGATGGCCAAATGTAGATTCTATCCCCCAAGTAATGGAGGAAACCTTCTCACAAAGGATGATATAATATCTGAATTGGTTAGAGCCGGAGTAAAATATGGCGTGGCTGAGACGAAAATTTCTCAGTACCTAAAGGACCGAAGGTATTGCTCAGATTATATATTGGCTAACGCTACTATGCCTATTCAGGGTAGGGATGCTGAAATAACTTATCATTTTACTACTGATTTAACCATGAAACCCAAGACTAATGAGGATGGTTCTGTAGATTTTCATCAGCTGGACATAATCAGCCACGTCAACAAAGGTGATTTGCTCGCCACATTAACTCCGGTGGACTTCGGAAGGCCGGGTATTGATGTGACCGGTAAACCCTTAAAACCAAATAAGGTTATTAATCGTGTGCTTCGTCACGGTAATAAGATTTCCATGTCGGAGGATGGTCTTAGGCTATATTCAGACGTAGCAGGACACGTTTCTCTGACTGATGGCAGAGTGTTTGTATCAGATACATATGAGATTGCTGCAGATGTGGATTCATCAACAGGAGATATTGATTACGAGGGAAATGTTGTTGTAAGGGGCAATGTTATAACAGGCTTTTCAGTTAAAGCCAAGGGTGATATTGAAGTATACGGTGTCGTTGAAGGTGCTTATATTGATGCAGGTGGTCAGATTATACTAAGACGTGGTATGCAGGGAATGAACAAGGGTATTCTTAAGGCCGGTAGCAATATTGTTACGAAATTCATAGAAAATGCCGAGGTTATTGCAGGAGGATATATCAATACAGATTCCATCATGCATAGCAAGGTGTCTGCAAAGGGAGATATTGTCGTAGCAGGAAGAAGGGGCTTTGTTACAGGAGGAGTAATTCGTTCGGGAACAATGATATCCTTAAAAACATCCGGCTCTCATATGGGAACAAATACAGTGCTTGAGGTAGGTATAGATCCTAGAGTTCTTGACGAATTTCGTGAGTTAGAGATGCAGATCGCTAATCTTAAGGCAGAAAAGGAAAGAGTTACTCAGGCTATAGCTACAATCCGAAAGAGACTTCAAGGAGGCTCAAATATATCATATAATAAATTAGAGACCCTTAAGCAAATAACACAGACCAGTATTCACCTTAACACTCAGCTGACAGAAGCCACTCAAAAATATGATGTTCTTAAGCTGGAAGTAGAGATAAATGCCTCTGGTATGATTAAGGTACAGGACACGGTATATCCAGGAACGAAAATAATTATATCTAATGTTATCTACTATGTCAGGGATGCTCTTCAGCATACTAAGTTCATCCGTGACAGAGCTGACATAAAGCTGATACCACTATAAACAATAATCACTGACTGATATTTATCGGCATAATAAGAGACATCCCCAGGAGTGCATGTAACTATTGTTGTTTTTAAGGGGGAATAAAAATGCCCATTAGGCCAATCGATGTTATGAAATCTCAGGAGGTTTCCCAGTATAAGCAAATTCAAAGCCAAAAGTCCCAACATGAACAGGTTCAGATAAGCAAAAGCTTTCAAAACATGATACAATCCGAGGCAA
>CAZDWP010000453.1:0-1641 GCA_964508985.1 uncultured Herbinix sp.
TTGATACAATTTTCCAATCTCTTCCGTCCGTTACAGTATATAATCCACCTGTTTTTAAATCAAATGAATTAGATACTCCTAAAGGTGCCTCCAAATTAGCCAGCTTAGCTGCTGTATAAATTGTGTTAATTGCCTCCTGGTCACTACCCATTCTTGACCTCTCAACGTACTGTGAAAGCCTTGGTGCTAAGGTAATTGCCAATATTGCCATAATTGCAATTACTACGATTAACTCCACCAGTGAAAATCCTTTGTTCTTCATTTTCTTCATTTCTTTCTCTCCTGTTCTTATTGTTTATTTATATGCTAAAACGGTTATTAGCTGCCCCTCTTTTAGGCCCACGTTCTAGAATCTTATCTATTGTGTCTAAGGATTAGTAACTTAAGCTGCATTATCTATATGTATAAGCCATACTATGGCGAAATACCTGAGGCTGGATCTGTGCCCAAAATCGAGTTATCAAATTGACTATACATGGAGAACATAGGCTGCATTACGGCAAGTATTAGTCCTCCTACTACCACAGCCATTATAATAATAATAATTGGCTCTATGGCGGCTGTCAGTGTCTGAGTAGAGAGCTCAATATCTTCGTCATAGTAATCGGCTATTTTATTAAGCATCTCCTCCATACTAGCGGTTTCCTCTCCGATTTTCATCATATGAGTTACCAGGGTCGGAAATATACCTGAGGAATGTATCGGAACAGATAAAGGAATACCTCTTGCGATATCTTCCTTAGCTTCCATAAGAAGCTTCTTTATAACTAAGTTGTCTATAGTTCTTGCCGTAATATCAACGGCTTCTATCAGTGGTATACTCGAAGCGATAAGAGTACTTAGAGTTCTCGTAATCCTTGCACTGGCCGTCTTTACATTAAGCTTACCGATAAGCGGAAGCTTTAAGAGTAATTTAGCAAAGAACATTTTACCCTTAAAGGTACTTGCAAAGGCAAAGAAGCCTATGCCCAAGAGGATAATTGCTCCCAGAATAATATACCATTTTGTTATAATAAAATTACTTATATTCATTACAGAAAGAGTTATAGCGGGTAACTCCATGTTCATATCATCGAACATATCCATAAAACCTGGGATAACTACAGTAATCATTAATATTACCACACCAAAGGATATAGACGCAATGGAAATCGGATAAATCATGGCCTTCTTTATCAAACCATGGAGCTTAGCCTCCTTCTCCAGATGGACTGATATTCGCTCTAAGGCTATCTCTAGGCGTCCCGATGTCTCTCCTGCCTCTATCATATTAATTAATATAGGCGGAAAGATTTTTCCTTGATTACGCATGGCATCAGCTAGCCTCTCGCCCTTCTGTACCATAAGATGGGTATCGGCTATGGCTTTTCTCAAGGCCTTATTCACAGTCTGTTTTTCTAGCATCATAAGTGCTACTACTAAAGGTATACCAGCGTTTAGGATTGTATGGAACTGTCTTGTAAATACACTTAAATCCCTAATTTTGACAGGATTACTTATCTGTATATTTAATAAATCCTTTGATAATATTCCAAGCTCCTTGATTGTAACAGGATAAAGCCCTTCCGATTTCAAGGTATGAAATACTCTTTCTTCATCAGGAGCTTCCATTCTTCCTTTTTTCTCTTTACCGTTATTATC
>CAZDWP010000454.1:0-1627 GCA_964508985.1 uncultured Herbinix sp.
AGGCATTAAGCCACTTGACAATACATGATAAAGGCAAGGTTTTAAAACCTCCCCTTTTTAGTGAATAGCCTGCTGGTAGTCAGTGGGCTATTTGCTTTTGTTAACACCATTACATCTTTTTAGCTTTCCTACACCTCTTTGAATAAGTAAAATATAGAAACCATACCACGCTGAAGGATAATATATAGAACAAAGGGAAAAAAAGCTCCCAAAATAACATAGCTTTTATACTCTGATATTGATCCTGTGACTCACCGATAAGATTCTCATGCTTATATCTATTATAAAAAATAAACAAGAGATTAAACATGGAGTAAATAGTACTGATTATCAAATATCTCTTAGCGGCTAACGCAAAATTACCTTTCATCCTAAATACTATAACTGTTGTATATATAATATAAAGTATAAATATAGCTCCCATGATTAATGATGCAATTTCGAGAATTGGGATATTCCCCAGGTATTTACTCTCCTGGGTCACAAAAGATAGAGTCTGCAAAGTATCAATTGCCAATATCATAACAATAAATAATATGATTAGCCCTTTCTTTTCTTCCTCGTATTCATAGGGCTTACGGAATTCGCTATCCATGTTCTTCCTCCTTCACAAATTAATAATTACCCTTATTATAACAAATCACTTCCAAACTTTAAACTTAAATTTACATATTGATATATCATGATTAGCTATATAAAAACACTATATTTATTTGTGTTTTCATAAGCATAATGCTATAATCAAAATATATTTATATTTAACCTTGATTTGCGTATATATAGTCAAATTTCCCACACCGGTAAGTTTGCTAGTGAAATACATAAGTTAAAGTAGAATAAAAAAGAAAGGTTATAAACCATGAAAAATCCAAAGGCAAAAAGAATAGCTGCCATTATTGGTATTGTCGCCATATTGTCACTATATGTTATATCATTTATAATAGGTGTTTTCTTTTCTGATGAATATCCTCAGTTATTTATGGCCAGCGTATTCTTAGCAGTTATTATACCTATAATAGTCTATTGCTTCGTAGCAGTATATAAGTATGTGCATAAGAAGGCAGAATATAACAAATCAGAAGAGACAGATGAGTTGGACAAATAAATAGTAAGACAACAGATACAGTTTTAAAAAAAGGAGGTTGCATTATTGGTATATAGGCAACCTCCTTTTACTATTCTGAAACTTCATCTTTTATTTTCTTAAAATACTCTTGTATTATATTCTCATATCCGTTATCCGATGGAACATAGAATACATGGTCCTTTATCTCATCAGGCAGATACTGTTGATTTATATAGTTGTTCTTATAAATATGAGGGTATTTGTAACCGATTCCGTGTCCGAGCTTTTCTGCTCCTTTATAGTGGGCATCCTGTAGATAGGGAGGGATAGTCCCCGTCTTTTCATTCTCGACTACTTTCATAGCTGCACTGATTGCATTGACGGCTGCATTGCTTTTAGGTGCGCAAGCTACATAAGTCGCCGCCTGTGATAATACTATCTGTGCCTCTGGCATACCAAGGCGCTCCACTGCCAGGGACGCACTAACAGCTACCACTAAGGCATTCGGATCGGCATTTCCCACATCCTCAGCTGCACATATCATAATTCTTCTTGCAACAA
>CAZDWP010000455.1:0-1623 GCA_964508985.1 uncultured Herbinix sp.
TCTGTAAACGGACCTTCGGGCTTATCTGCTGTTGCAACACCTATTCCACATGTCCATTCACCACCCCACACCGACATAGAATAATAAAGCACATATTTGCCATTTATATAATTAATATCAGGCGCCCATAAGCCTCCTTTAGGCTCGAAGGTAGGTCGGGTTTGATCAGTAAATGCTGTTCCAACGAACTCCCAATTCACCAAATCTTTCGATTTATGAATCGGTGTGTTACGAATATCTTCAGTTGCATAAAGATAAAAATATCCATCGTCTGCCTTAATAACAGTGGGATCGGGTAAGCTATAATTTACAACAGGATTATTATAAGTTGCTTCACCATTAGGGTGAGGGGTAATCTGCTCATTACTTTTGCATGCTGATAGTAACACGAGTAATGCAAATAGTTTTATAGTATTCATCATATCGTTTTATTTATTTATTTATAATTTGACCTTTGATCATCCATATTCCAATATTATCCGATCGAAAGTTTGTAGTTGACAACGCAGCTATTTCTCCGTCACCTAAATCTGTCAATGAGTTCCATTTGGCTTCTTTATTTAATGGAACTTTAAAAGGTTGAGATGGGTTTTTGAAATTACTTGTAGTATTACTAATAGCTACTTCCATCGTTGATCTCTCCCAATCATCTGTTCTATTTTCTGTAGTTTGATATGAAAGCACAAATAAGTTATCATCAGTCTTAATGAGGTAAGGTGCTCCTGCATAAACATTATCAGGTAATGGATTTGTTAATGCATAATTTCTATTATCTGAAGTAGCAGTTATATGGGTTGTCCAATTATCATTCATATTCCCTTTAATAATATATGGTTTAAATTGTCCAGACACATTATCTTCGATAGAAATAGCAATATCTTCTCTATCTAAGACAGCTACCGGCATCCCATCTCTATAACCTTTTCTAAAACTAACAGTTTTAGCATCTTGCGACCATGCATGACCATTATCGGAAGATGAAATCATCGATATTTCCTGTTCATCCGATTCTGTGTAAGGAAATTCATTGGCAAAATAAATTTGCAAAGTCCCATCAGGTAGCTCAAGAAATGAAGGCTCCCAACATCCGTCTCTAAAACGGTTATGTGCTTTATAAATCACTTGCGCTGGCTCCCATGTATAACCATTATCTGTGCTACGTTTAATAGCTATGGAGAAAGGATATACACCGTCTTTTGCTGGTCTCAGATTACATGCGAGAAGCAGATCATTATTCTCCAATTGAATAATTTCTGGATTTGCTATATTGACTTTAGATGACTGATCTTGATTTTCATATACGAAACTTTTATAGGCTACATTTGATTCACTCCATGTCGCACCTTCATCTGTACTTCTTTTAAACACAACATCTCCTTTACCGTTTTCGTAAAATGTAAGCAAAGAGTTGTCATTTATTCTACGCATTCTAGGGTAAAAACCATTGTCTGCTATACAAACGATAGTTTCATTATCCCATTCAATGGTATAATCTGCAACTTTTTTCATTTCATTCTCATTTTGACATGAGACAAAGGAAATAAAGAAAAGCCATAATACTAAACTTTGAGGGTACTGCATATCTTCATATTAAATTATCAATTTGTATAATTTGCTAATCAT
>CAZDWP010000456.1:0-288 GCA_964508985.1 uncultured Herbinix sp.
GATATCGGTGTCATATTCCCGATTTTAAGCAGAAATAGATTTGCCACCTGTCTACAGGGTATTGCAAGAGGTGCTAAAAAAATAGTATTATTGCTTAGCTATCCTTCTGATGAGGTAGGAAACCACCTGGCAGATATCGATACCTTAGATGAAAAAGGTATTAATCCATGGACTGATGTACTTACAGAGGACATTTATCGTAAACTATTCGGATATTATAAACATCCCTTTACTGGAGTGGATTATATTGAATATTATAAAGATATAATTACTAAAGAGGGCTGTGAA
>CAZDWP010000456.1:298-1317 GCA_964508985.1 uncultured Herbinix sp.
AAGCTGAAATCATACTAGCTAATGACTGCCGTGCTATCCTAAAACATACAAAGCATATTCTATGCTGTGATATACATTCAAGGGTTCGAACAAAACGACTTTTACAAAATGCCGGTGCTTTAACAGTATATAGTCTTGATGAGATTCTTACTAGGCCAGTAGACGATTCAGGATACAATGAAAGCTATGGTCTCCTAGGATGCAATAAGGCTACTGATGATACAATAAAATTATTCCCTCGTGATTGTCAGCGTGTCGTTGATAGTATTCAACAAAGGATGTATGAAGAAACTGGAAAGAATATTGAAGCTATGATATATGGTGATGGAGCCTTTAAGGATCCTATGGGTAAGATATGGGAGCTGGCAGACCCTGTTGTGTCTCCTGCTTATACCTCTGGTTTAGAGGGTCAGCCTAATGAAATAAAGCTAAAATATCTTGCAGATAATAATTTCGCCCACCTAAAGGGTGACGAATTAAAGAAAGCTATCTCTGATTATATAAAGGGTAAAGGTGATAATTTGGTTGGTCATAATGAATCTCAAGGTACCACCCCAAGAAAGCTTACAGACTTAATTGGTTCCTTATGTGACCTAACCTCAGGAAGCGGCGATAAGGGAACACCAATAGTATTTGTACAGGGCTATTTTGATAATTATACTAAATAAATATACAATAAAAAACTTAGAATACAGAGATGCAATACTTATCTTATATTCTAAGTTTTTTTATATTCATTTATATTAAGGTCAAAGGTCTCATATCAAAAGTTTTATATCAAAATTCTTATATCAATATTATCTTCACTTAATCCCTTTTTATATAACACCAACACTCTTTAATATACCTTCAATCTCCTTTGTTTGTCCGGAATCCGGCTTTTGTAAGGGAGGTGTACATATATCATCCATTGATATTCCTCGTAGAACCATAGCCCTTTTAACAAGAGGAACAAATGGTACACCAAACTCAAATAGCTTTGCTAGAGTATTCATCTGCTTTTGATAATATGATATTTT
>CAZDWP010000456.1:1327-1606 GCA_964508985.1 uncultured Herbinix sp.
CCCAGCCTGAACCCACTTCCGGTGCTACATTTGTAAGGCCTCCTATAACTCCACTTCCACCACTTAAGACATTATGGGCAAAGTTATCATCATAACCCGAATATATCTCAAAATCAGGATATTCAGGCAGGATTAAATCAATCAGCTTACGGGTATGAGCAAAATCCACTACTGTATCCTTACAGCCTACTATATTATCATGCTTTCTCCTAAGTCTTAGCATCAACTCAGGGGTCAAATCATATCCCGTTCTCTCAGGATAATTATAAAGATATATTT
>CAZDWP010000457.1:0-1603 GCA_964508985.1 uncultured Herbinix sp.
GGATAACAGTTAAGTGCCTATCTTCTTTTAACCTAACTGTGGAATATACCAGTTCTTCTACAGCACCAATGGACTATAAGGGAATTGAACCCTTATTATTGACACTTCCCTTTGGGTTTTATTGTCAATCGCTACCATTACTTAATAGCCCATAAAAAACGAGAGGGGTGATTGGTTCAATTCAAGTTAGTTGGAAAATAGTCTCTTATTGAAACTAATCTTTACCGTTATAAATTGGAAGGCTTTTACGTGAAAATTTAAATCAACCCCTCAAAGCCTATGGTTCATAAAAACTGGACACATTTAAATTGTTTGCTGTTAGTATCCAAAAATCTCTTTTCTCTTTCTTATACCTAATTATAACATTTTTTTAGATTATTGTCAAGCATTATTCTTACCTTTAATCCCACCAGTTTTGACTTTTTCTTAGCATGCTAAACAAAAGCTCTTGGTGGTATTTATAATCTCTCTTAAAATCTCTGTTGGATTTGTTAAACAAAAATTTAGGAATGTCTTTTCCATCAGACAACCAATCATAATCAGATTTTCCTCTTTTTCTCTCTGCTTCTTTCAAAAGATTATTAACTTCTGTATGAACGTTGTCATCAATAAATCCATCAGCCAACCTTTTACAGACTTCTCCAGCTATTAGCATTTCTTTTGCTACTTTATCTTTCTTTATACAATCAGATTTCTCTTTAAACTGTTTTGAAGAATGAAGCAACCAATATGAATTCATTTCATAGAAATAACTTTCATCCCACCAAGGAAATGTCTTATAGGTAAGTTTTTTCCATTTTCTTACCCTAACACTCCTAACAAATTCTTTATACCAACGCTTAATACGAAAAATACTCATAAATAACTCCTTGAAGAATATCTGGTTGCTCTAAAAGCAACCAGATTATTGCTTTTAGAGCTTATCCATAAACATCATCATCATCATTGGGTTCATACTGTTGGAATCACCGCCCATATTTCCGCCCATCATTTGAGACATCATCATCATCTTGAACATACTGTCGTCTCCGCCCTTGTCCTTACCAGACATCAACATAAACGGGAGCATATTTGCCATCGGATTTCCATCAGCACCGCCAGCCATATCAAAAGCAGTAACCAATTTTCTTACAGTGGACATCTTGGTAAATACGTTCTCTGAGCCCACAGCATCCTCTCTGACAGACGTTAGGAAATTTACTAGGGTAAGATTACCAGTTTCAGTATCTTGTCCCTCTACGTAGCAATAAGCGCCATTAGAATTGACGATATCGCCCTCTTTCAACTGCTTGATATCAGTAGGCATTAGGAAACACATTTCCTCAATTCTACCTTCACCAAATACCAAATCCATGTGGTCTTCAATTTGCTTTGTCTTTTTATTATAGGAGACATAATTTCCATCTTTTCCCCTTACTGCCAAAGCACCAGTCATTGTCAAGGCCACTTCGCCAGTCTTTACTTTTGCTGGCATAAACGAACTAAATCTGTCTTTCATTTTCTCTTCCTTTTTATTTTCTGTATTATAAATTATTTTTGCTTGGCTAGCATCTATTACGCACTCGCCAAGATTAATTGTTTTACTACCAATACTATCATCCCC
>CAZDWP010000458.1:0-1597 GCA_964508985.1 uncultured Herbinix sp.
TTACCTCCAGTAAAACCAATGTCTACATATTACTATAGAACTCAAGCCCATTTTCCTGCATGTAAAGTATTACAGCGGGCTTATCTATTTCATCGCTCTTAGTATAAATTTCTTTTATTATACATCTTTAGCCAGATGATTTCCATGCACATTTAAGAAAAGGTTAAGTTTACAGCCAATTTACATAGACTAAACTTAACCTCATTATTTCTCAAAATATTTAAAAAGATATATGTTTCTTACAGCTAATACCTTATAAGGTCATTAATTATTCTTTTCGGCTATTCTTTCCGCAAGCTCATGTAGATAAATCCAACGCTCCATTTTGTCATCCAGATTTTTATTCAGAACATCTTTCTGGCCCATTAGCTCTTGGAGTTTGATATAATCACTTGAAGCATCTTGAATTAATATCTTTAATTCTTCAATCTTATGTTCCAGCTCGGCAATCTCATCATCTATATTGTCGAATTCGTACTGTTCTTTGAAAGAAAACTTAAGTTTTTTATCAACTGGTTGACTTCTAGGCCTTTCCACCCCATCTGAGGATTTTTTAGGAGGAGGTGAATCTGTGGCTTGCTCCATATATTCAAAAAAATCACCTAGGCGTTTTTCGATTGCTCCTTCACCGCTGAAAACAAATCCTACCTCTGCAACCCTTTCTAGGAAATACCTATCATGGGAAATGACAACAACCGCTCCGTTAAAGCTATCTAAGTATTCTTCAAGAATAGTCAGTGTCTGGATATCTAGGTCATTGGTTGGCTCATCTAACAGCAATACGTTTGGTGCCCTCATTAAGATTCCAAGTAAATAAAGTCTCCGCCTTTCTCCACCTGATAATCTACCTATCGTATTCCATTGTAGATCTGGTGTGAATAGATATTTTTCAAGCATCTGCGAAGCCGTCACAGTGCCTTCTGGAGTCTCAATTACTTCTGCAATATCTTTGATATAATCAATCACTCGGCTGTTCAAATCCATTTCTGCGGTGTCCTGAGAGAAATATCCAAGCTTTACTGTTTCTCCAATCACCACTGAGCCGGAATCAGCCTTAAGCTCACCACTGATTATCTTCATCAAAGTCGATTTTCCGCAACCGCTTTTCCCCAGAATTCCAATTCTCTCATCACGAAGAAGCGTATGATCAAAATGACTAATCAGCTGTTTACCATCAAATCCAATCGAGATATCTCGAATCTCAATCGTCTTTTTACCAAGCCTGCTCGATAATGATGACAGCTCTAGCTTAGCAGTGTCAGAGGGGCCTTTTTGCTTATTGAGAGCCTCAAAGCGAGCAATCCTATCCTTACTTTTTGTGCTACGTGCCCGTGGACCACGCTGCATCCATTCCAGCTCTTTTCTTAATAAGCTTTGCCTCTTACGCTCTGATCCCAATTCTATTTCTTCACGCTGGGCTTTGAGTTCAAGATATGCTGAGTAGTTTGCCTGATAGCTGAATAAATTGCCGCCGTCAACTTCAACTATTTTATTTGTCACTCTCTCCAAAAAGTAGCGATCATGGGTTACCATGATAATAGCACCTTGGTATTTGATAAGATGGTTTTCAAGCCACTGCACCATAGCCATATCAAGA
>CAZDWP010000459.1:0-1215 GCA_964508985.1 uncultured Herbinix sp.
AGGGTTCAATCGTAAGATCTGAGGTTATTGAGAAATTTTGTAATCAAGGCGATATTAGCTATTGTCCTATTCCCTTCTTCTTTACGGATAATAGGATGGGTGTGTTTGTTGATACCTTTACAGTAACAGAATATAATTTTGGAGAAAAGATAGAAATCAAGATTAATAAGGACAGTAATGGTCGATTGCCTGTGATTTATTTCTTCTGTGGAAATCCTGCAGAAATTATAATGAGTTTTTCAGAAATCTCCGGTAAACCTAAGATGATACCAAAATGGAGCTTAGGACCGTGGATGTCAGCTAATCGTTGGAACACTGAGGAAGAGATAAAAAGGCAATTAGATTTTATGAAAATATATAAATTACCACATAGTGTTATGGTTATAGAAGCCTGGAGTGACGAAGCTACTTTTTATCGCTTTAATGAACATGGTGAGTGGAAAGATCCCCAAGGACTCGTTAAATTATTATTAGATAATGATATTCGATTACTCCTATGGCAAATACCAGTTATAAAGAAAATGGATAATAATGAAAAACATGAAATTCTAGAATTGGACTGGGATTATGCTATTAAGAACAGGCTATGTATATTCAATGTGGATGGGACACCTTATACCATACCGGAGGATCATTGGTTTGCCGGGTCGCTACTTCTTGATTTTACTAAACAAGAGGCGGTTAACTGGTGGTTTGAGAAAAGAAAATATCTCCTTGATATGGGAGTTGCTGGTTTCAAAACTGATGGTGGAGAATTCATACTAAGAGACGATATAATCGCTTCCAATGGATGTACAGGGCTAGAGATGAGAAATGGTTATGCAGCTAGCTATGTAGAAGCCTACAGCCATTTCGTTGGGAAAGATAGAGTTCTATTTAGCAGGGCCGGATATAAGGGACAACAGAGGTATCCGATACAGTGGGCAGGAGATCAGATGTCAACCTGGGAAGAGTTTAGGCATATTTTTGCGGCCGGATTAAGCATAGGCTTAAGTGGTATTCCTTTTTGGAGCTTTGACATTGGCGGATTTGCCGGTCCCATGCCTAGTCTGAATCTATATGAACGCGCTACTCAAATGGCCATATTTACACCAATCATGCAATGGCATTCAGAACCCGTTGGGGGGCAGTATTCTGATATTCTTTCAACAAAACAGGGTGTCAATGACCGAAGCCCCTGGAATATCAGTATATTATATGAGGATGAATCGGCAA
>CAZDWP010000459.1:1225-1597 GCA_964508985.1 uncultured Herbinix sp.
GAGAGATTGCGTTTCCATTATAATATGAGAATGAATCTTCTGCCTTATTTATATAAATTATCACTGGATTCAACAGAAACTGGGATTCCCTTGATGAAACATCTAATCCTGGAATATCCCGAGGATAAAAAAGTACATAACATTGATGACTGTTTTATGCTTGGCGATATGCTGGTGGCTCCTATTCTTGAAGAAGATAAAATGGAAAGAGTAGTTTATCTTCCACAAGGAAATTGGATTCCATTATGGCAGGTGGATTCAGAATTATTGGATCAGAGGGGTAGTTCATTATCGGAAAAGTTAGTAGCTACACAAAAAGAGGAGGCTTCTCATCCATTAAATGGAGGGTGTAGGTATAGAATAACTAGCGGT
>CAZDWP010000460.1:0-1594 GCA_964508985.1 uncultured Herbinix sp.
CAATAAAGTTAGAATTAAAGGGGGATTTACATGGATTTCTTTCAAATCAAGGAAAGGAGCACAAAAAGGGGAGTCTTGGAGATTTATCCGGACTTTCGTGTTTGCCGTTCTAAGGATTTGATGATTCGTGGGAAAGGTTTCTATGCAATATGGGATTATGAAAATAAGATATGGTCTACTGATGAATATGATGTCCAAAAATTAGTTGATAAGAAACTTATGGATTACAGAGAGACAGTCAAAGGTCGTACGGATGACCAAGTATATGTAAAGCTAATGAGTGACTTCTCTTCTGGATCCTGGCAAGAGTTTAGAAAGTATATGGTAAACCTCTCGGATAACTCTCACCAGTTAGATGAGGAGTTAACTTTCGCGAATACACCGGCTAAGAAGACGGATTATATTAGTAAGAGATTGCCATATCCACTTGAGGCTGGATCTTATAAAGCATATGATGAGATTATCGGAACTTTATATGATCCTGAGGAAAGAGCCAAACTTGAATGGGCTATCGGAGCAGTAGTGGCTGGTGATGCAAAAGATATTCAAAAGTTCATTGTGCTATATGGAGATGCAGGTGCGGGTAAGTCAACGATACTTAATATTATACAAAGTTTGTTTGACGGATATTACACCACATTCGAAGCCAAGGCTTTAACATCATCGAGTAATGCGTTCGCTACTGAAGCGTTTAAGGGAAATCCCTTAGTTGCTATACAACATGATGGTGACTTGTCAAGAATAGAGGATAACTCTAAACTCAACTCTATAGTATCACATGAGGAAATGACAATGAATGAAAAGTACAAACCAAGCTACATGGCACGGATTAATAGTTTTCTATTCATGGCTACAAATAAACCCGTAAAGATAACAGACGCAAAGTCAGGTATTATTAGGAGACTTATAGATGTTAAGCCTTCTGGGAACAGAATACCCATAAATCATTACTATGCCTTAATGCAGCAAATAGATTTTGAGTTAGGAGCAATAGCACATCACTGTCTAGAAATATATAGAGAGATGGGAAAGAACTATTATAACTCCTACAAACCATTAGAAATGATATTTACAACAGACATCTTCTTTAACTTCGTGGAAGCACACTACCATACCTTTAAGGAACAGGATGGGGTCACACTTATACAAGCATATCAGATGTACAAGACTTATTGTGATGACAGTTTAATAGAGTATAAGCTTGCTAGACATAAATTTAGAGAAGAATTAAAGAATTATTTTAAGGACTTCTCCCCCATGACGAGGGTAGATGGCACACAAACAAGAAATTATTATTCAACATTCCTTACTGATAAGTTTACAAATATCAAGGAAGAGGAAGAGGAAGTACCGAATAGTTTAGTATTAGACTCTGAAGAATCGATACTAGATGATATTTGCTCAGAGTGTCCAGCACAATACGCAACATCAAGTGGTATACCAATGAGTAGATGGGATAATGTAAAAACAAAGTTGAGTAGTATAGATACTAATAAATTACACTATGTTAAAGTACCACTGAATCATATAGTTATAGATTTTGATATTACAGATGAGACAGGAGAAAAGTGCCTTGAAAAAAACATAGAAGCCG
>CAZDWP010000461.1:0-1588 GCA_964508985.1 uncultured Herbinix sp.
TATTCCTCCTGAAACTTAACTTCTATAATATTGTGCCGATTATACCTTTTATCTAATGGTGGAGGCGTCATAAAGTCACCATAGAGGTAAGCTAGATATTGTTTATATCCTTTAGGAACCTTAAATATATGACCTTCAAATTCTAGTTGGTCGGTTTGTTGTACCCAAGTATATTTTATAGTTTCTTTCTTATATCCATATGATCCGCCAACTGCAACTATATGCTTTGTTTGCTTATTGTTATACTTTTTTGATATCATTTCATACTTGTCTTTAATTTCTATGATGCTTAAGCCTTTTACACTTTTCTTAAACAAGGCATAGATTAATCCTTTTATGCCTTTAAAATCAAATGACATCTTATACTTGCATAATTCTAAAGTTATATATTGATAAACTTTCATCCTATATTCATGTATTAGTCTTTGGACTTTATTATCTGGAACATTATCAAAAGGAAAAATGTCAACAAATATTCCTGAATGACAATTTACATCCTTTGAATTCCTTTCTATGTATTTTGTACCATTCATTCTGATTTTTGCAAAAGGCAAGCCATAGCCAGATGCTACTTTCCAACTTTCTAAATAATATTTATCATCTAATTCCTTCCTTGCTATTTTTAAAAACTTTATGTAGTCTTTTCTTAACATACCCATATCCAAGTCATCATCCCAGGGTATAAACCCCCTGTGTCTTACAGCCCCAAGTAGAGTTCCTGCTATTAGAAAATATTTAATTTTATAATTTTCGCAAATTTTCTTTACTTCATTGGCTATCTCAAGCTGTACTAAATGTACTTTTGCTAATTGCAAGTTATCCAAAACTCTTATTCCTCCAGAAGGTTCTCATTATAAGGCTATGGTTAGCCATATATCAATATGATAAATTAAAAGGAAATGAAATATAATTTCCAGGTGAAGACTAATTATAGGATTTTTATTCGTATTACTATTAAAGTTTTATATCAATTTGCCGATATAGATTATAGAACAAAAGAAAAGTTTGGTTACAAATTAATTTTGATGATGAGATAAGGAAGGAGCTAATGAGATGGTAGATATGAATATAAGCAGTAAGCATGCAAATTATTATACTTCAGCAGTAAATAAGGTTGAATCAGATGCTAAGACCACAGAGAAGACAAAAGAAGCAGATGATAAGGCGGCGATATATGAAAAGTCGGACTCTGTTAAGTCAGCCACCTATAATGTTAATAAGATGAGCCCAGAAGATAGGGCATCGCTTGTAGCCCAGATAAAGGCTGAACAAGAAAATAGAGTGGCCCAGCTTACAAACTTAGTACGTGAGATGATGACTGGACAGGCAGGAAGCTATGCTAAAACCAACGATAGTATGTGGAGATTATTAGCTGATGGTGATTTTACAGTAGATCCAGCTACAAAAGCACAGGCCCAAGCTGATATTGCTGAGGATGGATACTGGGGGGTAAAGCAAACATCTCAGAGGTTATTTGACTTTGCAGCAGCAATAGCTGGTGATGATGTAGATAAGATGAAGGAGATGCAGCTTGCTATGCAAAAGGGATTTGATCAGGCTACTAAAGCTTGGGGAAGAGAACTGCCAG
>CAZDWP010000462.1:0-1587 GCA_964508985.1 uncultured Herbinix sp.
ATCCGTAAATATTGTTAATGGATTAAAGCTATCAGGATCAAAATAATAGAACTCCATCTCGGCACAACTAGCAAAACCTTGACCCACACCTACACCAGACTTTATAATAAACTTAACCGTCTTAGGCTCAATGATTGGCTCATCAAATAATATCTTTGAAGGAGTACTGGAGCCTAAAAAATTAACAGTCTTTATTAACTTATATTCTGGTGATGACTCCGTAGATATAAGGACATCAACCACTTCGAAATTTCCATTATTACTGTTGTCCTCACGCGGATAATATATGATATAATCCAACTTATCTACTTTCTCTAAATTATACTCCAAGGTAATCGGAAAATAATCTGATGATGAATTGTCTAAATTTGAGTGATACAAAGTACCCATATTATCATCGTAAGACTTTGCTATCTCCCCGCCTTGTTGAAATGATGAAGCAGTAGCACTACTCACCTTTATTTTTATATCTCCTATATTATCTGGAAACTCATCCGGAGTATATTTTCCTTGTCCTTTTTGAATGATAAGTATTTTCTCAGATAAACCACCATCCTTTTCTTTAACTGTTAGCTCAGTACTCCTGTCTTTAAACTCTTTGCTCCAATCAACAAAAAACTCAAAATCTTTTGATACCAAAGCCGAGCGAGTTGATGCCTTAGTGCTTTTCTCAACAATCCAAGTAATTGAATCTGGAATCACAATGTCAAAATCCACATTCGAATTAACACTGAAAACAATCTTGCCTCCAATTGCCGGAACAGTAATGATAGGAGTCGATACAATTATTTTGCCATCATTTCCCAACTGTTCTATTTTGATATCTTTCTTAATATCGCCTGTAGTCACATGAATTGTAGTAGACCTGGAATCCTGATTATTATTCTTTGTCACAGAAATACTTAAACCATCAAGTCCAGAGTTTTTACTTACATTAATCCAATCCACCTGATCAACATTAAAAGACCAGTTAACCGCGTTTGTCGATACTGAAATCACTTTAGAACCTTCGACCGATGCAAAAACAACACTAGTTTGCACATTAAGGAAAATAGGTTCAACCTTGTCATCTGAGCAAAAAGTAAAGTTCAAACAGATGAAAACCAAGAGTGAAAGATTAATAATTTTTCTTGCCATTTTTTTCATATTACATAAAACCTACTATAATTAGAAATATAAGGTTTAACAAATAATCTCAACCCCACCTAATTATGCGAGGCTGAGATTAAATTGAAATTAAAAGTTACTCACCAACTACAACATTTGGAAACTCAGAAGAATTCAATTGATTCTTAATACTTTGAGAAGCTACCTTAATAACCAGATTCTGTTTAAGCTGAGGAGTCATATAAAGTGGTATTCTTTTAATCTGACCTCCTTCTGTACTCGATACAAATCTCAGTTTGGTCGCCTTCGACAAATCAAGTAATTTCAATCCATTATTTCCAGTGCCATCCCAAGAATAATCTGACAATTCTTCAAGATTATCAAAAACAACCGTCTCTAGAGCAGGACAATTAAAAAACGATTTATAATTCACCTTAGTAACTCCAGGCATAACAAGCTTGGTTAACTTCGTCAAACCAT
>CAZDWP010000463.1:0-1585 GCA_964508985.1 uncultured Herbinix sp.
TCCTCCTAATTATTATAAAATTTATATAGCTTATAACGGAGGAACTCTCCTCCTTATTATAATAAAATTTATGTAGCTTATAACGGAGGAACTCTCCTCCTTATTAATTAACTTCTAAAATTATCCTGTATGAGCATATCATTTTTTATGATAGATTGCAAGAATTTCTGCCCATGTTGAGATGTATATGCATATAATTAAGAGCACACACAAATTATAATATATATAGAGAGGTGATTATTTGTCAGATAAACAAAAAATAAAATTTCTTTTAGGCAGTAATACGAAAAAGGGATTTATACCACTGTTTGATGAGCTTAGGGATCCTCTAAACAGTAAAAGGTTATATATACTTAAGGGAGGCCCTGGTAGCGGTAAAAGTTCTTTAATGAAAGGGGTTTCAAAGGTACTAGAAGATAAAAATCATTCATTAGAATATATTCATTGCGCTAGTGATCCCGGCTCTCTGGATGCATTTATTGATTATGATGCGGGTATTGCTATGGTGGACGGAACAGCACCCCATATAATGGATCCCAAATATCCAGGGGCTTATGATGTCATTATAAATATGGCAGATTGTTGGGATGATATGACTCTGATACAGCATAAAAACGAAGTAATACCCTTAAGTGATATTATTTCTAGCTGCCATCAGATGGCCACGTCCTGTATATCCTCTGCCGCAGCTCTACTTGATAGTAATATGCATTTTTCTAAGCCCTATGTCAAGTATGATACAGTTAATGACTTTATTGCTAAATTAACAAAGAAGCTTGAAGGAAGTAAAACTGGCAAGGTAAAAAAGAGACTTCTTAGCGCAGTATCTGTCGGTGAAACAGTATTCTTTGATGAAACTATTGAAGAACTTTCCAAGAGCATATATGTAATCCCTGATATATGGGGAGCTGCTTCCGATGCTTTATTATCGGAACTACATCGTGCGGCCTCTATATTGGAAATTGAGCAGATAATTTGCTACTGCTCAATTCGTACACCTGATAAGATTGACCATATAATATTTCCTTCGGCTGGTATAACCGTAAGCACTACAAACAGCTTTCATAGTGTAAAGGATAATAAGCATATTGTTATCCCTGACCTGATGAATCCTATCCCCTATAATATAGAAGAACAGATGTCTTTACATCAAAATAAAGCAAAAGAGCTAATAGATATGGCCTGTGAGCATATAAAAAGAGCAAAGCTTCTTCATGATGATTTGGAAGCTTTTTATGTAGAAGCTATGGACTTTTCAAAGGTTGATTCTATATTTGATAATATAATAAAGGAAATCCTTTAGGATTTCCTTTTCTAATTACATAATTCTATTTTTCTTCCATATTTTTAAGAATTTCAACAACAGAATCTAGCCAGTCGCCATCAAATAGCTCAATCATACCCTTGTCACAAGCGGCTGATATTTTCGGATCAATCGGCAATTTGCCAAGAACCTTTAATTTATGCTTGTCAGCTATTTCATCTATGTGGCTTTCACCAAATATCTGATAGTCTTTATCGTTATCAGGGCATTTAAAATATGACATATTTTCCACTAAACCTATAATTGGTATATTCATCATCT
>CAZDWP010000464.1:0-1573 GCA_964508985.1 uncultured Herbinix sp.
ACAGGAGTGAGTATAAAATGGGATTAATAAAGAAAATATTCGGAACTCATAGTGAGAGAGAAGTTAAACGAGTAATACCTATTGTAGATCAGATAGAAGCTTTGGAGCCTGAGTATGAAAAGTTATCTGATGAGGCTCTTAAAGGAAAAACCACGGAGTTCAAAAGCAGACTTAAGAATGGCGAAACACTGGATGATATATTGGTAGAGGCTTATGCAACTGTACGTGAGGCGGCAAAAAGAACAATCAAACAGAGAGCCTTTAGGGTCCAGTTAATTGCAGGTGTTATACTTCACCAGGGACGTATTGCGGAGATGAGAACAGGTGAAGGAAAGACCCTGATGGCTACATTGCCTGCTTATCTCAATGCCTTGGATGAAAAGGGTGTCCATATAATTACCGTTAATGATTACCTGGCCAAGCGTGACTCGGAATGGATGGGCCAGATTCATAACTTTTTAGGCTTAAAGGTTGGTGTTGTTCTTAATAGCATTGAAAAGGATGACAGACGGGAAGCATATGCCTGTGATATTACCTATGGTACCAATAATGAATTCGGCTTTGATTATCTAAGGGATAACATGGTCATATATAAGGAGAGACTAGTGCAAAGAGATCTTCACTATGCCATAATTGATGAGGTTGACTCTGTCCTTATCGATGAAGCCAGGACTCCTCTTATTATATCCGGTAGTAGCGGAAAATCCACCGAGCTTTATAGGGTATGTGATATACTTGCCAGACAGCTTTCTAAGGGTAAGGCAAGTGGCGAGCTTACTAAGATGGCAGCTATTATGAAGGAAGAAATAACTGAAGAAGGCGACTTCATTGTTAATGAGAAGGAAAAGAATGTTCATCTGACTGCAGATGGTGTAAAGAGAGTTGAAAGCTTTTTTAATATAGAAAACCTTGCAGATCCTGAAAACCTTGAAATCCAGCATAATATCATTCTTGCTCTTAGAGCTCATAATTTAATGCACAGGGATAAGGATTATGTTGTTAAGGATAATGATGTTTTAATTGTGGACGAGTTTACAGGACGTATTATGCCTGGTAGACGATACAGTGACGGACTTCATCAGGCAATAGAAGCAAAGGAGCATGTTAAGGTTAATAGGGAGAGTAAGACTCTTGCGACGATTACATTCCAGAACTTCTTTAATAAGTATAATAAAAAATGTGGTATGACCGGTACTGCCCTGACGGAAGAACAGGAATTTAGAGAAATCTATGGAATGGACGTAATTGAGGTTCCCACTAATGTGCCTGTAGCGCGAATTGATAGGCAGGATGCAGTCTATAAGACTCTAAAGGAAAAGCATGATGCAATAATAGATGAGATTGTTGAATCTCATAAAAAAGGTCAACCCGTACTCGTGGGTACCATTACAATTGATGCCTCTGAGGAGATTAGTAATCTACTAAAGAAAAGAAATATTCCACATAATGTACTTAACGCTAAGTTCCATGAGATGGAGGCAGAGATAGTAGCTGAGGCCGGTAAGTTTGGAGCCGTTACTATTGCTACGAATATGGCAGGTCGTGGTACGGATATTAAGCTTGGTGAAGGTGT
>CAZDWP010000465.1:0-1567 GCA_964508985.1 uncultured Herbinix sp.
TTAAGTATAGTGATGATTGGTGCGATGCATTTGTCAGTTTCATTGCTGATAAGACCCAAACAAGTGAGTTGATAGGTCGTGAATGCGGCGTTCAGCGTCATATTAAAATTTTTGAAAAATTAGGGATATGGCGTGGAAAAGAATTTACTAAAATGGGCGATGTTGTCACATTTGATTGGGATAGTAATGGTTGGGCGGATCACATCGGTTTTGTTGAGAAGGTTGAGAATAATCAGATTACAACGATTGAAGGTAATAGTAATGGACGCGTTGAGCGAAGTACCTTCCTATGGAACGATAAACGGATTAAAGGCTATGCACGACCTAAGTATAAAGTAGTAGGAGAGATCAAAAAAACCATTAATGAATTAGCTAAAGAAGTGATTGCTGGGAAATGGAGTTCTGGCCAAGCACGAATCAGTGCATTATTAGCTGCTGGATATGATGCGACACAGGTACAATCTAAAGTAAATGAACTTATGGTTCTAGGTGTAAAAGAACCTCTGATTGATGATGCGGTGTCTGCGATGTCTTATAATGGTTCTACTTTATCGATTAAACATATTGAAAAGATCCAAGCCCTAGCAAAACAATATAAAATACTACCTAGTCTCTTGATTACGATGTTGCACTTTGAGGGGCTATGGGGTGCCTCTAATGTTGCTTAGGTTGATAATAATTGGGGTGGGATGACTTGGTCGGATTCTTATGTAGGAAATCCTCAAATTGACAAAGAGAAAGGAAGCAAACGTCCTGATAAAGAAGGTGGTCATTACATTCGATACTCTAGTGCGGAAGATTTTCTCGAGGATTGGGTGTATCTACTGCGTTTAGGTGGAACTTATAAAGTAAGTGGCGTTAAGAATTTTAAAGATGCTGTTAAAGGACTTTTTAAAGTAGGTGGTGCAAAGTATGATTATGCTGCTTTAGGTTATCCTAGTTATATGGAGCGTATAAAAGTACGTAAGGATGGTATCGATAAACAGAATCGGGGTGTACTAGATATATTAGATCAAGCACTTTTTGATGAAGCTATTAGTAAGAAACTGAAAATAGCTCAAAGTGCTACTCACTGGTATACAGGAGAGGTAATACCAGACTGGGTTAAAGAGTTAGAGTTTGAACTCATTGAAGAAAAAGAGGTCACTGATAAGGCCTATCTGTTAGGTAACGAAGGTATAGCGATTGGTTGGATAATTGAGTCAGATGTCGCTAAAGTCTTTTAAATACGTGCTAATAGCGAAAAAAGCCATCTAAATGATTAAGCAAATCCCCCAACCCACTAGTGTAGCGAATGGTTCATTTGAGTCCGGCTGGAGCCCGATTAGGGCGGGAAGCGGTCACGAAAATGAAACACCGAGCGGAGCTAGTGGGTTGGGGGATTTTTATATTAAATTTATATAGAATTAATAACGGCATAGTATACTATAGGTGTCCTTTCAACAGGACGTATAGATTGAATATATGAGGTAAAACACGACACACAAAAAATTATCGAGAGCGTCGTGGAACAATACCAATTTCGAATACGATTCATGAACGGCCATCTGCTGCCAATGAGCGCCTT
>CAZDWP010000466.1:0-1554 GCA_964508985.1 uncultured Herbinix sp.
ACTGCAGCAGATAACTTAAATGGAGTAGCCTCGGAAATGTTGACAGATGAGGAGATCACTAAGATTCGTGAGCTGGAAAAGCTTATATCTAGGGATAAGGCAATAGAAATAGTTACATCTAATAAGTATCTTCATATCGACGATAATCTTCTCACCTATACTGCAAACCTTAATCAGACTTATACTACAAAGGCCAAGGATACCTCCTATGTATGGAGAATAACGCTTAGGGATAATAGACCTGTAGATTATAGTAAGGAGGAGGGCCAATACCGTGCATATGCTAATGCAACCGTGGATGCAAAGACGGGAAAAATTCTTAGCTTTAATTCAAGCATAAAGAATAGCTATGACTATAAGACCGATAAGTGGCTTCCTATAGAAGTAAAATATGACAGAACCTATGGACAGAACATACTTGAGAAATTCCTAAAGAGTCAGGTGAAAAGCTATTTCTCTAAAACTAAGCTTGTAGATCAAAGAGATGACTATGTTGTATATTACAAGGAAGAGGATGTTCCTGTATACGGAGGCTATTCCTATCGCTATAATCGTTTTAATGAGGGAGTAGAATTTTCTTTTAATAGTATTTCAGGGTCGGTCGATGGTGTTACAGGAAAGATTTATAAGTATAGTAGTAATTGGGATGAGGATATAATATTTGAATCACCTAAGAATGCCATGACTCCCAAAGAAGCATTTGACCATTATATAAGTAAAGAGGGATATAATCTATTATATGAAATTAACATTATCAATCAATATGACCCCAATTACAAGTCAAAGGAACAATATTATGACTATTCAGAGGCCTATAGAGTAGCATATGAAATACGTCCTGTATACCGCCCGGATATCAATCCTAGCCATATATCTCCTTTTACTGGAGAACAGCTTGATTATAAGGGAGAAGTATATGTATCATCAATACCTTATCTTTATAAAGATATAGCTGATACTAAGGAAAACAGGGAGATACTTCTTTTGGCAGATATGAGTATTGGATTCGAAGGAGAATATTTTAACCCTGATAAGCTAATAACAGAAGGCGAGATTAACCAGCTACTAGAGAAGCTAGGATACTGGAATTCAGACAGCGATAAGGCCAATGCCTCCACTAAATTGGTTACAAGAGAAGAACTAGCATACGACCTTGTCAAAAGACTTGGTTATGAGAAGATAGCAATAATCTCAGGTATATATACTACGGGATTCTCAGATGAGAATACAATTAACCCGAAGTATCTTGGTGCAGTTGCTTTAGCCAAAGGCTTAGAGATTTTTTCAGTACAGGAAAACAATCTTTTCAATCCAAAGAGTAATATATCCAGGAGAGAAGCTGTTGATCTGCTTTTTAATTTTGTAAAAGCTAATAATATGAACTAGGAGATTGCTTACTAATGTTAATGCTTATAGTATAAGAATAATTTAATGCCTAATTATAATAAAAGAGCTGTCTGATGATTTACAATCATTAGACAGCTCTTGAAAGTGCGCCTAGCATGGGCGCAATCTTATGGGTTAAAGTCCCTAGTCTGCCCTAGTAGTGGGAAA
>CAZDWP010000467.1:0-1541 GCA_964508985.1 uncultured Herbinix sp.
TAACATATGAGCCCCATTCATTTTTAATTGAATAACCAGCAATTCCTGTTCCAATTACTGCAAATAGAGTTATGTTATCAACAAATATAAGGCGACTACTTCGCTTCATTTCTAAAAGGTGTTTGTATGCAAATGAAATGGCGCCTTTTCCCTTTTGAAGTCCACTTTCATTATCCCTGACCTTAACCTTACGATTAGTATTTGACGATGTTCTTTTACCTTCCTTGTAATCTTTTAGCCGCTGATATGTTACCTCAGTTGACTGAAGAACATCCTCATAATAATCTGCATCCCTGGAAGTTAAGAGTGAAACAATCAGGGCGCTTATTATCACAAAGAAAGCCAATGCAATAATAACATATACTAAGGAGCCTATAAAAACGCCCTTAAAGAACATAGTAGCCCAACCCACAATAGGTAAATATCCAAACCATTTATGATCAACCAATGATCTTACAGCTCCTAATGCACCCACTTGTTCCTTTTGACTTATCATATATGTCGTAATAATAAGTATAGCAAAAAACACATAAAGTAATGTTTTTACTATATTCTTTCTATTTTGATTACCATTACTGAAAATATATATAGCTATTGAATATATCTGGCAAAAAATTATCATAACCATATATATAAAAAACAGTGAAAGTATTTCCTTAAAGCCAATACCAAACATATTTATAAGGTTAGGTATTTGATAGAATATGAATACAGATGCAATCATTGACTTACCTATAGTACTTAGTAAACCATAGAATAATATTTTTTTAGTAGAGATAGGAGCAACAAATAATAAGCCTACATCCGCCATAGTAAAAAATGTAGAACCGGTAGATAGGCCACTGTAGGTAAATGTAAACAAATATAGTAGGCCAAATCCACTTAAAAACATATACATATATCTTATATCTACATGCGTTTTTTCTGATGGCATCTTAGGTGCAAAAGTTTGAAAAAGTATAAAGGCAATGATAAAAAGAAGGATAAATCCATATAGAATCATTAGCCCCGGTTTCTTTCGAAGGGCTAAAATCCTGTTTTTTGTCCGGGTCAATATAAGATAAATTAATGCTTTCATATCATCAATTCTCCCTTTTCGTTATTCGGAAGAATAAAGCCTCTAAATCCTCTTCGGCTTCTTCCATTTCATTTCTTTTACGACATGTAACAATTTTACCATCCATCATTATATTAACACTATTCCAAAACCCATTAACACTATCAAGCATATGAGTACTAATTAATATTGAATTTCCGGCCTGCTGTTGCTCAATAATCATATTTTTAAGCTCCTTAATGGCTTGTGGATCCAAACCAACCATTGGCTCATCAAAAAGTATTAGCTTTGGTTGTGGAAGAAAGCCACAGCATATACTGAGCTTTTGCTGCATTCCCTTTGACAATTCACTACCCAGCTTCTTTTTCTTATCATCTAGCTCAAATCTCTCAATCAATTGCTCTGCTCTATCCTTCCAGTTTTCTAAAGAATAGGCTCTTGCAATAAACTCCATATGCTCCCATATCGTGAGCATATCATAGAG
>CAZDWP010000468.1:0-1535 GCA_964508985.1 uncultured Herbinix sp.
TCCGCCAAGCACACGAACGTCCAGAAGCAATGGAAGAAGCATCGGTAATGATGGTAGGGTTATCACCCGTGCGCATTATGCAAGGGTTAACGCAAGTGTTGCGTCAAGAAGTAGGTGCAACTCGCAACTTCCGTGAAGTGGGAGATTACTCTATGCCCAATGTATCGGCGAAGGTGGTGAGGATAATTTTGAGTTATACGGATTATGTGAAAAGAACTGTTTGGTCGGAGGAAATTTAATATTAAAACAAAACAGATGAAAGTTTTATTCCTTTTGTTACAAATGGCTGAAGAGGGGCAAGGTTCCAATATGTATACCGATTTAATTGAAGAATTTCAAAATAACGGGCATGATGTAACAATTATGGCTCCATCAAATAATGGTAAAACATATAAAGCTACTGAATCAAAATTAAAAGTGGTAAGGGTGAATGCTCTGCCCACACAAAACATCAAAAACCTTATAAGAAAAGGATTTGGATTGGCAATGTTGCCTTACTTCTTTAAAAAGGCATATAAACAACATCTGAGAAATCAAGAGTTCGACTGGATAATTATGCCTACACCACCTATTACATTGGTGGATTTTGTAACTTTTGTAAAGAAGGAAACGCAAGCAAAGTTTTATCTTATTCTTCGTGATATCCATCCACAAAGTGCTGCTAGCATAGGTCTGATAAAAAATAAACAGATGTATAATTACTTAGAAAAACGAGCTTCTAAAGGATATCATATAGCTGATAAAATTGGTTGTATGTCGCAAGGAAATATAGATTTTATACGCACCAATTATCCGTCAATTGATCCGGAGAAGGTTGTATTGCTTTATAATTGGCAAAAGGAATCAAAACAACAGACCAATGGGGAGGATGACATAAGGAAAAAGTATAATTTAGATAATAAGATTGTAGCGCTGTTTGGCGGAACCATCGGTTATGGGCAAAGAGTAGAAAACTTATATGATCTTGCTAAACATTATAGAGAAAGAAAAGAGGTTGTTTTCTTGATTGTTGGAAGAGGTGTGGAGAAAGACAGACTTGAGCTAATGGCAAAAGAGGAGAATTTAACCAATATGATGTTTCTTGATTTCTTGCCACGTGATGATTATTTGACTTTAGTTTCAAGTGCCGATATTGGTTTGATTTCTATTAATGAAAATTACAAGGTTCCTACTTGTCCATCCAAAGCTGTAGCGTATATGGCTCTAGGAATTCCTGTTTTTGCAATGATTAATCCGAATAGTGATTACGGTGATTTTATACAAAATTCGGGTGCAGGTTATTGGGCAGTGGGCAATGATAAGGAAAATGTTTATAATAATTTTGATAAAATAGCTTCATCAGATGCACTTCGCAAGCAAATGAGTGAAGCAGGTAGAGTATTTTATTTAAAAGAGTTAACATCTGGAGTTGCTTTTAAAACTATGATTAATCAAATGAGATAATGGCAAAACTAAGTATTACATATAGATTTTTAAGATCAATTGGTTTAAATTATTCAGAAGAGGAATATGGTCAGGTGTCTTTGTGGAAAGTA
>CAZDWP010000469.1:0-1531 GCA_964508985.1 uncultured Herbinix sp.
ATCCTACGTATCCGAGACCGATGATGCCTATTACTTCTTGGTTGGATTGGATTTTTTGGAGGATATTATCTTTATGCATGTGTGTATTATATTGTGTTTGTTGGTTGTTTTATCTTTTCTGCTTTCTTTCTGCCCCAGCCCGCCCCCCGGCCCCCTAAAGGGGGAGTTGGGTAGTGCTATCTTTTACCATTATACATAATGTTTTGCAAGGCAGTTTCTAAAGTCCCCTTTAGGGGATTTAGGGGTAAGCCCCCTTCAGGGGGTTTGGGGGCAGTCTATACCCTTTAGCGCGTTTGTGGATAATTAAGATACTTCTCAATCTCCTCCACCACCCTATCTATATCTTCCATCACCTCAGCATTTGTAAAACGTATAACAGTGATGCCAAATCTCTCAAGTTCTGCTGTTCTACCTTCGTCATACTCTCCCCTTATTATTCATCGCATTAATACTAATACTAATGTACGGAAATAAATATCTTTACCCTCAGCTTTTTCTTTAAGCTGATTCTTTTTTGCTCGCATTTATCTTTGCGCATCTGCTGCGTTGCAAACTCCTTGAAATAGTGGCCTATATTGGCGAAGTTCGACGCCTTGCATCTACACAAAGCTAAATACGTGAATAACAAGGGTGTTGATCTTCATCGTTGTGGTATTCACCATCAACTTCAACAACCAGTTTATATTTGTGGCAATAGAAATCTGCAATAAATATATCAATTGGATGTTGTCTCTTAAATCTCACACCTAATTGACTTTTATTTAACCTACTCCACAATTGCATTTCTGCACCAGTCATTTTCTCACGAAGCTCTTTTGCATTTTGAAAGATACTGCGTTTTGCACCGTAGAACATTTCTGGAAGGGAAGAACGTTGCATAATTATATCTTCTTTCTGCCCCCCAGCCCCCTGAAGGGGGAGATGAGCAGCACTTAACTTAAACAGTTCAACTGCGCAAAGTCCCCTTTAGGGGATTTAGGGGCAGTTGTTTTCTCCCGCTAGGAGTTTTGGGTAGATTTCAACAATGTGATACCCATGTGATAGTTTTAAAACAGCTGTTAGGTGTTGGCTTTTAGCTATTAGCTGGTGATATTGTAGATTTGAATGAGCATCTAATTTCACCACACAAGACAACCTTACTACCCGCCCCTACAAACAGTAATAGTGATGTTGCTAGCACCACTATATTTACTCCAATACCACGCATCTGGACACACTTCGTGACTACCTGTCACATACTGATGTGTGATATTGATGTGTAGAGGTGTCTCTTTTTTTAAAGATGCAAAGATAGAATAAAGGGGGGTGTGTTCCTAATTTTTTTTGTTTGGTTGAGAGAAATAGTGGTGTTTATGTGGGTTAGTTGTGGTTTTTATATTTGAATAGTTTCTTTTATTAGTTGCGATTGGAGAGCTTAACCGCAGAGTACGCAAAGAAGGCCCCGAAGAAATAAAAATTCAGATTTCATGGGGTAAACGCAAAGCACGCTGAGTTTTATTTTAGCTACAATCTATCTACTACTCTTCTTATT
>CAZDWP010000470.1:0-1530 GCA_964508985.1 uncultured Herbinix sp.
CTCTTATAATAATGTTTGCCTTTGTCGAATCTGAGTGTTTCATAATATTTGCCAGCGCTTCCTTTATAATGGCTATAAAGCAATACCTATGTGCAATAGGAAGAGGCCTCGTTACATCATATTCAAAATCTATCTTGCAAAATGTAAAATCCTTGATTATTTGTTCTATTTGACTATATAGGTCAACTGATTCGTCATGTATATTATGAATACTGTTACGGATATCATCCATTCCCAGAGACAACGAGTTTTTTAGATTGGATAGCTCTTCATGGATGAGCTTTTCCTTAGTTATAGTAAGCAAGGCTCCAACCTGAAGTATTGTTCTGGAGAGAAGATGGCCGATATTATCATGTATTTCTTTGGATATTCGGTTGCGCTCGTTTAGGGTAGCTAAGTTTATTTCATAATCTTGGTTTTTAAGTATACTCTGGTTTTTATCCTCTAAAAGCTGAGAATAGGATGACGATGTATCTCGTAGCTCGTTATAATCTGTCTGTAAAGCATTCAGTCTATGAGTTTTTGTTTTTAGTAGTATTGAGGCAAATATTAGAAGTGATGTAAACAGGAAAAACAACAGGGTATATTGCTTTGCGTTTACTATAAATAACATTATTACCATCAATATATATAATTTATATTTGCTATGCAATATATCATAAAGAAGAAGAGGCAGCAGGATTATATATCCCGGGATAAAATAGCAGATAAGGGCATAAGCAATAAATCCATACAGCGACAGCCTTTCGTTCTCAAAATAGTAAGAAAGGCAGCTTAGCAGGATGATAAGTATTGCTGGTATCACTGTATAGAGACTATAGTCCTTCAGCAGATATATTATCATACCTGATATGAACAGCAGTATTTTATCATATAATTCGTTCATGGTGCGCTCCTTCGTATATCACTAAGGATAATATTCTTGATTTATGCATCTTGATATATCATCATGTGGGCATCAACATCGCCGATATTACAATTTATATAGGCGAAAGAAAGCATGTTTTCAGTATTACATGAGAAGAATTAAATGTCAATTAGTGAAAGATGTTACATATTTTTTTGTGTAACATTCTAGGAATGGTTGCAGATAGGATATGCGGTACTGCATACAGACAGCTGTCTTGATCAACGTATCCAGTATATCCTTGAAGCGAAATATAAACATTACCAGAATATTGTCTCATTATGCAGCCAACGCCTGGAACAACGTCCGTTGGATCAATATAATACCATGCTAACTTTATTACCAATGTTCTTCTTCCTGGGTAAATTTTTCCCATGTAACTCCTCCGTTTTTTGATATAATGGTATCGGACCATCCTCCTGTTCCGATCTCAAAATGGCATAGGATATGTCCTTCCTCATTGAACAGAATATATTCTACAGCACCACCACCAGTAGAAATCTCATTTGCAATAGCAAGCCAGCTTTTTCCGCCGTCCGTGGTTTTGTAGATATTGTAATAAGCGGTCCCCATGAAACGGGATTTCATTTGAAAAGCAAACCCATGAATTTCATCCTGGAATG
>CAZDWP010000471.1:0-1527 GCA_964508985.1 uncultured Herbinix sp.
AATGATAGTTTATCAACCACAGTAAAAAAAGCTCCAACAAAAAGAGATAAAGTTCTTGCAGCTGCCAACTTTCTAGTAAGCTTCAAAACTTCTGTACCTTATGCTTTTGAAACGGGTGGAGAGGATTATAAATTAGTAGCTCGTTATACAAGAAAGGGTTTTTTCCTAAAAGATGTTGTTGAAAATGGTTATACATACCCTGCATGGGGCTGTGAAACAAACACCTCTGCACATTGGTTAAGCAGAGGTGTAAAGAACTTAGGTCACACATTTAAAAATGGGCTTCATTGTTCTTCTTTTATTGGGTGGTGTTTATATAATGCAGGAGTTGCTAATGCCTCACTTTTAGATAAAACATGGGCGAATGATTATAGAACATTTCCATTAAGTAAAGAGAAAGTACTTAAAGATGCACTTGATTTGATTCAGCCAGGTGATTTACTTTGGTTTACTGGGCATGTTGCAATTGTGTTAGCTGTAGAAGGAGATACAGTTTTGTTTGCAGAAAGTGCTATTTGGGGTAATAATCACATTGATTCTAGAAATGGTGCTCGTTGGCGCATTTTCGACAAGAAAACTACAAATTTCAACACTTTTAGATTTAAGTCGCTGATTCAAATGAGCGGCGTTTATGAGTAAAAAACAATTTAATCTATAATTATGTCACATAACAGAAGAAGTTTTTTAAAAAATATTACTGCAAGTGCTATTGGTTTAACTGTAGCACCTCATATTTTGGCCAATAAAAAGGAGGCGAAAATTTATGATAATCAATTTAAAGGAGGTAAGCCTATATTTAATATGTGTGGATATAGAGCGCCAAAGATAGATACTGTAAGGGTCGCATTCATTGGAGTTGGACTTAGAGGTACTTCTAACCTTAGGCAAATGACTTATTTAGAAGGAGTAGAAATAAAATCTATCTGTGATATTAATCCCGATGCGATTAATAGGGTGCAAAATTTACTTATTAAGCAACATTTACCAAAAGCACGCGTTTATAGCGGTAACGAAGAATCATGGAAAGAAGCTTGTCAAGATCCAGATATTGATTTAGTTAGTATTGCGGTTCCTCGTGGTCCTCTTCATGCTGCAATCTCTATTTATGCGATGGAGCATGGAAAACATGTTGCTGTAGAAGTTCCTGCTATTTTTACATTTGAAGAAGCTTGGGATTTAGTTGATACTTCTGAAAGAACTAAGAAGCATTGCATGATGATGGAGAATTGTTGTTACGATTTTTTTGAGCTACTCACATTAAATATGGCACGTCAGGGATTTTTTGGGGAAATTGTACATGGTGATGCAGCTTACATTCACTCATCAGGAGGTCAAGATGGACTAGTAAGTGCAAAAGAAAGAATTTGGGCTTTAGCAGAAAAGCAAAAGCACAACGGTAATTTGTATCCAACTCATGGGTTAGGTCCTGTTTGCCAGGCAATGAATGTGAATAGGGGAGATAAACTCACCTACATGGTTTCAATGTCTTCAGATGATTTTATGAGAGGCAAGGCTGTACATGAGAAG
>CAZDWP010000472.1:0-1526 GCA_964508985.1 uncultured Herbinix sp.
ACTTGCTTGGAGACCTTCCACAGTCGAATCAGATGTCGTTGCTGGATTTTCTGTAAATAGTGCGGTACCTGGTACCGACAGATTTCGACTTGATTCTGTACCAGGTAGAGATTGAATTGGTACCAGGTACAGAAGGAATTGGTACCAGGTACGGATTGAATTGGTACCAGGTACAGACTGAATTGGTACCAGGTAAAGAAGGATTGGTACGGAAGGATTGATATAGTAGGACATGAAAAAAGCAACCAGATAAATCTGATTGCTTTTTTTGACAGCTCGTAGGGGAATCGAACCCCTGTTTCCGCCGTGAGAGGGCGGCGTCTTAACCCCTTGACCAACGAGCCTCAGAACATTTCTTATAATATACTATTCCATAACAAAAAGCAAGTGATATTTTAAAATTTTTTTAATTGTTTTGCAAATTGAAACAACAATGTATGGTTATGGAAATAGATAGTTATGAAATAAGTATTGACATACAAAATTTGACATAGTAATATAGAATTATTAGTAATATATGGAATAATATATCGTTAATAATATAGATATAGTCATATCTCAACTAAATCTTATCTGTTTCTGGGCTTTCGCCAATTGTATCCATAATCATATATGAAAACATTATATAAAAATATTTATAATAAATAATAAGGAAGGTATAGTTAATGAAGAAAATTAAAGGGATTATTATAGGGCTTGTTATAACTTTGTTACTTGTTCATAGGTGGTGACACGCAAAATGCAGAAGCTGCCAGTAAGTACATAAAGGTTGAGGATTTTATTAGGCATATAGTGCAAGAGATGGAGTGGGAGGTTGATGAAAATTCTGAACAACCTTATATTGATGCAGCCATGGAGAAAGGGATAGTGAAGGAGGGTGATTTTAAGGATTAATCTTCATAGAACGTAGGTGCGATAAAGACAGGCTATGCATTTCGGTTTAGGCTGGATACTATTGGAGAGATGTATGGAAATGGATGTAAGGGGGTTGAGAAGAAGGATAATACTGAGGCTGCATTTAGACTAATGGCAGGTGATGTGGTTTTCTACTGGTGTAGTAAAAAGCATTCAGATGATTATGAGGGTAGATTGTATTGATTTATAACTAATAATTATAATATATATAAGAAGAAAATGGGTTTGCTGGTATTGACAAGTGCTTATAAATAATATAACTTTGATACATGAAACTTAGTAGTTACGCTTATTTCATAGAAAAGGGGTAATATTATGAAGCTTGTCTATAAAGGAAAAACCAAGGATGTCTATGCAATGGTAGATGGTAATTATCTGTTAAAGTTTAAGGATGATGTAACTGGAGCAGACGGAGTATTTGATCCAGGTGCGAACACCGTAGGATTAACTATAGATGGAGCAGGAAGAGCGGGCCTCAAGCTGACAAAGCTGTTCTTTGAAAGGATTAAGAAAGAAGGAATACCTACACATTATATCGATTGTGATATTGATGCTGCAACCATGACTGTTAAGCCTGCTTCTGTATTCGGTAAAGGCCTTGAGGTTATCTG
>CAZDWP010000473.1:0-1514 GCA_964508985.1 uncultured Herbinix sp.
TTCCAGAATATACCCAGACCAGGACTATTTTTCTCTTCGGTAAATCCATATACTTTGTTGTTCTGCCTCATATAATCTATAACCGGTTGGTTCCATAGCTTATCATCAGGATTAAAGCTTGACAAATCACTGACTGGATAGAAAAGTCCTTGCTTCAATGGCTCTGGTACAAACTTCTGATCCATTATAAATATGTCAGCTAAGGGAGCCCCAGCCATTGTTGATGTGGTAAAAAGCTCCTGATATTCATTCCAAGTACCTATATTCTCCTGAACAAGAGTAAAACTATGAGTTGCCTGAAGCTCATCTCTATAAGCCTCTGTATCAATCTCCCTTGCAGTAGTTGGCTCGGTTTCACCGGTGGTATACCAATCCGCCACCTTAATTTCGATTCCTCCCAAATCTCTTGGAGGTTCTGGTGTCGGTGTAGGTGTTGGTGTTGGATCAGTATCCTCCTTATTATCTACTACAGGTGCCTGGGTAGGTTCCGGTGCATCCGGCTCATTCTCAGTTTTACCGCATGCCCCTAAAGTTAGAGTAAATATCATAATTAATGCCAATATTGTGCATAATCTTTTCAATTTAGACATAATCCTCTCCTTCTCCTTCATTAAATTGTATCTTCCCCTTCCTTTAAATTATGTAATGAATAACCACTACTAAAAAAATACTAAAAAGAGGAAAAGCTTAAAAGAAAAGGGAAGTTTACTCCTTTATTGTAACAAATTCCCTAAGCATAGGCTAATTGTTATTGACTTATCAAAGTTATAAGTATATACTTATGTCATAAAATTTTTCAGTATTAATTCATGCTGAAAGGAGGCAGATTATGACCTCGCAACAAATTGAATATGTGATTACTCTTGCTGAAGAAAGAAGCTTTTCAAAAGCAGCACAAAGGCTCTATGTAACCCAGCCTTCTCTAAGTCAGTTTATCAAGAACCTAGAAAATGAGCTGCATGCCCAGCTTTTTGACAGAAGCACCTCTCCTATACGACTTACGGGGGCTGGAGAAACCTTTCTAACTTCTGCTCGTAAAATTAAGGCTATAGAGGAAGAACTCAATCAGCAGATTGCTGATTTGACCAATCTAAAGACTGGAGAACTAAGAATCGGAACCAGTCCTTTTCGAGCTTCATGTCTTTTACCAAAGAGTATTGCTAGGTTTCAAGAACTATATCCCGGTATTACTATACATATATTGGAGGAAATGACTCACAAGCTAGAGGAGGCCGCTATGGAAGGACGAATTGATCTTTTTATGGGAACAGGGTCCTTCGATAAATCGATTTTCCATACTGAAGAGTTAGTTCAGGAACAACTTTATCTTGCCGTTCCTCCGGACAGTCAGCTACATAGCGGCATGGAGGCCTATCAAGTATCCGACCATGATATTAAGCTAGATACTGTTAAACTTCATAAGACCCCAGCTGTTGATCTATCTGCATTTCATTCGGCCGGTTTCATATTCCTTAGACAGAATCAGAAATTATATGCAACTGCTTCGGAATTTT
>CAZDWP010000474.1:0-259 GCA_964508985.1 uncultured Herbinix sp.
TGTTATAGGCTTTTTCTATGGCTTCAAGAGCGTCATAATATTCTTTAACAGGTCCTGTCACTCCTTTGTTTTCAATATCATTTTCACCACCCCTAGTTCTTCTTGATGCTCTTTTAGCATCCATAGCCCTTCTTTCTTTCAGTTTGGATTTTTTGCCAAGGGTTTTAGTTACGTTTGTTAGATATTGTTGAAATATTTTATCTGATTTCAATGCTTCAACTTTAGCATCTTCATCACCTTCAGTATCTCTAACTATATC
>CAZDWP010000474.1:269-1512 GCA_964508985.1 uncultured Herbinix sp.
TAAGATGTCCAAACTTTACTGTTTTTAATCATTCATTAAACATTTCAATTGTATTGTTCAAATAGTTAATATAGTTTTCAATTTTAATCCTAAGTTCAACACCTTCTCTTCTAAATTCTTTACCTTCCAACTCTTTTTCTACACGAGTTTCGTCTGCACTATCTAATTTTTTATCTAATATGAACGGAGGAAGCAATTCACCTTTTATAAACTTTTTATATTCTTCAAGTTCTTCTTCTCTTTTTAAAATCTCAACAGAAGAAGTAGATGAAGATGAAGCAGTGGTACTCTTATTAAGTTCGTTATCTAAGGTTCTTTTAGAAACCTCAACCCTATCTTTCTCTGCTTTGATTTTTTCTATTACAAGTTCATACCTTCCAAGTGGTGAAGATTTTTTTGTTTCATCTTCTTTAGATTTAGACTCTTCCTTTGCTTTTTCTAGTTTTTGTGCAGCAAGCCTTTTTGCTTTCTCTTCTTCTGGTTCATCAGCCTGTGCTAATTTTAATCCTTTTTTAAGTTCAGCAACAAATTCAGGAGTTACTTGCCCTTTTCTTATTGCGGCAGAGCCAGACTTACTCAAACCATAACTAGCGATTTTAGTTGCGGCAGTCTTCCAGTGCAAATCCCCATATTTAGAAGGATTGTCTTTAATTACCATATCTATATAGTAATGTCCAGCTGCTTTTGGGTCTGTATCAACCAACTCTTTAAGTTTTGCATCAGCAAACATATCCATAGCCATTTCCATAAGGGTAAGGGTTGATTCAGTAACTTCTTCATCTTTTGGTGGAGTTGCTGTGATAGTTCTAATTTTTTTGGCGGTTTTTTCTGGAAGGGTTCTTTTCAACGCCTTAATTGCTTTTATGTTTTTCATATCATCATCCATAAAATACACATAATCAAAGTGCCTTTGTAATTTTTTTATTACATTTGCTTTCTTTTCATAATCAGTAGCACCTGGATAAGTTTTATCATCATCATTAACAGCAAAAACCAAACCTCTTGGAATTTTTACTGGTTGGAGAACCCCATCTTTATCTCTATACTTCAGAAAATTATTTATTGCTTTGTGAATAACATTTTCCATACCTCGTGCTGTAAGAACCCCTAAAACAAAACCGCCATTAACAAATTTATCAACAACTTTAAGGTTGTGTATATAGGGAACACCGCTCCTTATAGAACCTTCAACCTTTTTTTCATCTCTAAATTCACGATAGTTATAATATTTTTTATTTTCGGG
>CAZDWP010000475.1:0-1506 GCA_964508985.1 uncultured Herbinix sp.
GATACAATATGCATCTATGCCCAAGAACCTTGCTGGTAGAATTAGGAGCCCAAAATAATACAGTAGAAGAAGTCATGAATGCATGCGATCCCTTAGCACATATTCTGGATATGGTGCTGTCTGGTGAATAGTTTCTTCTTGCGTGATTACTGCATTTCTGCTACAATCGTAACAGCAAATAGTAGTATTCGTAAGAAAGAAAGGAATTATAATAGATGGCATCCAATGACCAAAGCAGAATTCGCAACTTTTGTATAGTTGCTCATATAGATCATGGTAAATCAACCCTTGCAGATCGTATTATTGAAAAAACAGGGTTATTAACAAATCGGGAAATGCAGGCTCAAGTATTAGATAACATGGATCTTGAGAGAGAAAGAGGCATTACCATAAAGTCACAGGCAGTTCGTACTGTTTATCGTGCACAAGATGGTGAGGAGTATGTGTTCAATTTAATTGATACCCCTGGTCATGTAGACTTTAATTATGAAGTAAGCCGTTCATTAGCGGCATGTGACGGGGCAATACTTGTAGTTGATGCCGCACAAGGAATAGAGGCTCAAACGTTAGCAAACGTATATCTTGCACTGGACCATGGGTTAGATGTTTTTCCAGTTATTAATAAAATAGATTTACCTAGTGCTGATCCAGATAGGGTAAAAGAAGAAATAGAAGATGTAATAGGAATAGAAGCACAAGACGCTCCTTTAATATCTGCCAAAAATGGAATTGGTATTGAGGATGTGTTGGAGGAAATTGTTAAAAAAGTTCCAGCACCTAAAGGAAATCCCAATAATCCTTTACAGGCACTTATATTTGATTCTATATATGACCCATATAAAGGGGTTATTATATTTTGCCGTATTATGGAGGGAACAGTACGTAAGGGAACTAAGATTCGTATGATGGCTACAGGCGCATGTGAAGAGGCTGTAGAGGTTGGATATTTTGGAGCTGGCCAGTTTTTCCCTTGTGAAGAATTAAGTGCAGGAATGGTTGGCTATATTACCGCGTCCATTAAAAATGTGAAAGATACAGCAGTAGGTGACACTGTTACGGATGCGGACAATCCTTGCACAGAGCCTTTACCAGGGTACAAGAAAGTACAATCAATGGTGTATTGTGGAATGTATCCTGCAGATGGAGCAAAGTATCCAGATTTAAGAGATGCCTTAGAAAAGCTACAGCTAAATGATGCTTCCTTAAACTATGAACCAGAAACATCAATTGCCCTTGGTTTTGGTTTTCGTTGTGGATTTTTGGGACTACTTCACCTAGAAGTAATTCAAGAACGTTTGGAAAGAGAATACAACTTGGACTTAGTAACAACAGCCCCTGGTGTAATCTATAAGGTATACAAAACTAATGATGAAGTAATCGAGCTGACCAACCCATCCAACTTGCCTGACCCTTCCGTGATACAATATATGGAAGAACCTATTGTAAGTGCTGAAATCATGGTAACTACTGAATTTATTGGTTCCATTATGGAGCTTTGTCAGGAAA
>CAZDWP010000476.1:0-1501 GCA_964508985.1 uncultured Herbinix sp.
AACCATACTTAAAATAAACCGTTCAAACATTTTCCACAATCTCAATCTCCTCTTCCGTCAATCCATATAATTGATAGACTAGTTGGTCTATTGCGTTGTCAGTTTTGTCAATTTCTGCTTTTAGGTTTTGTGCTCTCTCTTTTTGCTCGTTAAAGTATTGCATCCATTCAGCTTCTTCTGAAAGTGTTAGTTTTACTTTTGATTTGCGGAGTTCTTTTAAAAAGTCACTGAATTCAGTGTCAAACCAGTTAAATAATGACCTTTTAAAGTTTTCATTATCATATTTTGAAATTAAAAGAGAGATGAATTGTTGACTTAGAATCTGCAAGTTTTCACTTGAAGCAATTATAGAATTAACTAAATAGGAAATCTTTTCTTGTGTTACTGAATCGCAGTTTTTAATTGGTAATTTAGCTAGGTATGTTTTTTTTACTTCAGCAAATGTTCTGCCTTTTTCTTGTGAAATGTTTTGATAAATGAAGTTTAAAAGTTTGCTGTTTAATAGACCTAGGATAAACTTTAAATTTACATCTGAATCTTTTACACCAATGTTATAAACGTTATTTAGATTAACTCTTTGCTTGTTGTCAATAGTGCCAATTAATGAATCTGAAGTTTGTCTTATAATTATCTTTTCATCATCAAAAAAAGGAGCGCTATTTCTTGGTTCTGCTAGCCATTTACCATAACTCAAGTACATTGCTGGCTTTTGAAGGAACTGGTAACGATGAAAATCTTTACCAACTACACATTGTATATATGTATCATCTATTTTATGGTTTGATGTAAATATTTTTTCTTTGACGATTTCTTTAGTTTGCTTAGGTACTCCTTTTCCCGTTTGATAAGCTTTTACTCCTACAGTGATTTTTGTGATATCGACAAGTGGAGATGAATTAATATTGAATTTAATAAAGTCCAAAGCTCCTGCAGAAAGATTATATGATTTATCTGCATCATTTAAAATAGAGGAATATGGAGTAGAAGACGGAAATGTCATAGCATCTTCTTTGCTTTTACAAAGCTGTAATAATACATCTTGTTTTGTGTTCTTTTTTTTCTGAATAATCCAAGTAACAGAGTCCCCAATATCTGCATCATCAAACACTTCGTAAAAATATTTACTTATACCAACTTGAGTAAAAGTCTGCATATAACTTCTTAATTTTTTAAAGTAATGCTGATATGTAAAAGTTGCAGGAGTTATATATCCTAACATCCCATTGTCTTTTGTGATGCTTAAACCATGTTCGTAAAATAGAACATATGTGTTTACTTGATATTCGAAGGTTTTATATTCATTTTCTAAAAACAGTTTATGCGCTTGGGAAAGCTCTGCACCATACGGCGGATTCCCAATCACCACATCAAACCCACCCTTAGCAAAAATATCAGGAAACTCCTCCTGCCAATTAAAAGCCTTGTCGCCTGCCACTTCAGGGTCGTCTATCAGCGAGTTTCCACACTTAATATTGTCATTTAGCGATGTCAACGCCCTGCC